>CAYJHO010000140.1:0-5696 GCA_964369945.1 uncultured Lachnospiraceae bacterium | reverse complement strand
GTCTACCCAAACAAATTATCCACCGTGACCCTCACCTTGCAAATATAATTGTTGACGGTAAAAAATTTAGTTTTATTAATTTTGATTTAACAGAGAGAAATTTAAGAATTGTTGACCCTTGTTATGCCGCAACTTCTGTTTTATCGGAAACAAAAGATGAAGGTAAATTTGATGAATGGCTTAAAATCTACAAAGATATTATTACAGGTTTCGATAGCGTTGTAAGTTTAAGTGACGATGAGAAAAAAGCTATTCCTTATGTGATTTTAGCAAATCAATTTATTTTCACAGCTTGGTTTTCTGAGCAGGATAAATTTATGGATTTATATTTACAAAATAAGAAAATGACAAGATTTATTATTGATAACTTTGATGAGCTTCATATAAGTTTTTAAGTTAACAAAATCAAAAAGTAAGTATCCAACAAAAGAGCTATACCGAGCATTAAGTTCGATATAGCTCTTTAAAACTACACCCCCAATCCCTCATGAAGCACCATCGCTGTCTTTTGTATACTCTTATCAAGTGCAAGTTCAACTCAAGTTCGAATTGATGTTTGCATCTATATTGGACAGTCATGCCAAGTTTCCCTTAGACGAACTAAAATCGTCTAAGGGAATTCTTATATTCTCAGCACTTGCATTGCAGTATATATCAAGATATTTTCCACTGTCATCGTCTGATAAAACTATCTTTCTGACAAAGGTATCTACAAGCGAAGTCCTAAACTCAGCGCTGTTTATATCACCTTGCTTGTAGATTATAACCCTAAGTTCGAAGATGGGATGCAAGTGGTGGTTCCTGTAACAAAGAACGACACAAATAGTTCTCGGCATTATTTCACGGTGGTTGGCTGTTATTATGTGACAAGCAGTGGACATGCAATATCTGCATTTGATGAGACTGTTTTGAATGACCAAAGGTCATTTAGTGGACTTCGGGTAGAAGACCTTTTAAACAATCTGAAAAAGTAAAATATTATTTACCTAGTAACAAGTAGTTACATGGATAGAAATCTTGGTTAGATATTCTGCTTCATTAGAAACAGAACTTTCATCTAGGATACCTTCTTTGTAAGAAAATTCACCAAGTAGTAAGCCATGCTTTCTAGCATAGGATAGTAGGGACAAATAAGCAGCCTCAGAATTATAATAATTACCACGTAAGTAAACGGAAAGATAAGTTCCCTTTGGCTTTATATGGTAAGGATGATTCTGGGGCTTGTTTCTTACCTTGGTAAAGAAATGGGCATAGTGATCCCAAATGTGCTTTTCTAGTTTTTCGCAAGGTAACATAGCACCATAAGGATGTCCTGAATGTAGGCTATGCTTGGAACAATAGGCAATGTGCTGATAGATGGCTGGTAAGATATCTTCATGTTTCCTACTATCAATATAAGGGCTAATCAGTAAGTATTCCTCTTCTAGATCTTCCAGAAAAACACCAGTTTCCTGTTTCACTTTATCACTAAGAGTTACTAAGTCTATTTTGGTTTGAATGATTTCTTTCATTTGATTTAGTTTTTCTAGTTCTTTTTCTATTTTCTTTTGTTGCGTTTCTAATAGTTCTAAGTAGGACTTGGGGCTTCGTTCTAAGACGTATTCTTTGATTTCTTTTAAAGGCATTCCTAAATCTTTTAAATGGCAGATAAAAAAGAAGGTATCACACTGCCTTTCCGTATAGTAGCGATATCCTTTTTCATCAGTATAATTAGGTTGGAAAAGTCCTATTTCATCATAATGTATGAGAGTTCTCTTGTTTGTATTGCATAATTTGGCAAAATCACCAGTTTTTATACAAGGAATATCTAATTTTTGCATATTTATTCATTTTCTCCTTGACTATAACGTAACGTTATACTTTAGTGTAATATTTATATGAGTAAAAGTCAAGGAGAAGAGTATGCCAAAATTAAGTAATAGAGTAGGTACCTTTACCGACTCGGTAATTAGACGTATGACTAGAATTAGTGATGAGTATGATGCAATTAATCTCTCACAAGGATTTCCAGATTTCGATCCACCACAGGAAATTTTAGATGCCTTAAAGGAAGTTGCAAGCAAAGGACCACACCAATATTCAGTAACCTTTGGAGCAGACAACTTTAGAGAAGCTTTGGCGAGAAAACAAAGCAAGTTATTTGGAAGAGAAGTAAATCCAGAAACCGAAGTAATCGTAACTTGCGGTGGTACAGAAGCTATGATGTGTGCCATGATGACAATCTGTAACCCAGGGGATAAGGTTATGGTGTTTTCACCATTTTATGAGAACTATGGAGCAGATGCCATTCTTTCAGGAGCAGAACCAATTTACATTCCTTTAGTTCCACCTAGTTATGATTTTGACCTTAGTCTAGTTCGTAAAGGTTTTGAAGAAGGAGCAAAGGCAATTATTGTATGTAATCCATCGAATCCTTGTGGAAAGGTATTTTCAAGGGAAGAATTAATTGCGATAGGAAAGCTAGCAGTAGAATTTGATGCTTTTGTGGTAACAGATGAGGTGTATGAACATATGGTATATGCACCAAAAGAGCATGTTTGTATGGCATCTTTGCCAGGAATGGAAGAACATACCATTACTTGTAACTCTCTATCAAAAACGTATTCTATTACAGGTTGGAGATTAGGCTTCTTAGTAGGGCCAGAAGAGTTTGTAGAAAATGCAAAGAAAGTGCACGATTTCTTGACCGTAGGTGCTCCAGCACCATTACAAGAAGCAGCAACCGTAGGTTTGAATTTTCCAGAATCTTACTATGAGGAATTGTTAGAAACATATACAGAAAAAAGAAGTTTCTTTTTAGAGGGCTTAGACAAGATAGGAATTAAGCATAATGTGCCAGATGGAACTTATTTTGTAATGATAGATATCAGTGACTTCTTAGCACTAGAACAATTCAAAGGCTATACAGATTTGGAGTTTTGTGAATGGATGATCAAGAATATCAAAGTTGCTGCTGTCCCAGGTTCTAGTTTCTTTCGAGAAGATATCAACCATTTGATTCGCTTACATTTTGCAAGAGAAAAGTCTACCTTACAAGAGGCTATTGATCGATTAGCAAAATTACAGGATTTATTAGTATGAAGGCCTATCAAGTAAACTTCCCAGCTTATACCGTAGGAAGTGACGCCTATCAATCGGTAAATGAAGTCTGTAACTCTGTAGGACAAAATGTATTGCTACTAGGAGGCGAAAAGGCTCTTCTTGCAGGAGAAACTTTATTAAGAGCAAGTATTAATCCTTCTCAGATACAAATTAATTTCGTTCATTGTTATGGCCATGATTGCACCAAAGCAAATATGGAACAATGGGCAAATTTTGCAAAAGAAGAGAAGATAACAGCCATCTTTGCGATGGGTGGAGGAAAGGCATTAGATACTGCAAAAGGTGCTGCCTTTTTAGCAGGAATTCCTGTTTTTACCTTTCCTACGATTGCGGCCACCTGTGCTGCTACAACAAAGCTTTCGGTTGTATACAAAGACGATGGTAGCTTTGATGAATTTGCTTTCTATGATATGCCACCAAAGCATTGTTTTATCGATTTAAATGTGATTGCTCATGCACCAAGCCATTATTTTAGAGCAGGAATTGGTGATACAATCGGTAAATATTTCGAATGTCATTTTTCGGCGAGAAATGATGTATTAGATCATAGTTCACTATTAGGAAGACAGATTAGTAACCTTTGTTATGAGCCACTGTTACTGTATGGCAAACTTGCCTTAGAGGATTGTAAAAAGAATCTAGTAAGTGAGGCTTTAACACAGGCTACATTAGCAATTATTGTAAGTACCGGATTAGTTTCCCTTTTGGTATTAGATGAATATAATTGTGCCATTGCTCACTCGGTGTATTATGGTTTAGTGATTCTTCCAGGCTTTGAAGAAAATTATTTGCATGGAGATGTGGTTGCATATGGGGTACTAGTACAATTACTAGTAGATGGTGAGCGAGACAAGGCAGTCGAAGTTAAAAACTTTATGCAGTCGCTAGGTATGCCTACTACCTTAAAAGAAATGCAAGAAGACATTTTTAATCAGTCAGCTAGAGAAGCTTATAAAGGAGTCCTACGAGAGATTGTAGATGGCCCAGATATGAGTCACATTCCCTATCCGGTATCAGAGGATATGATTTGGAATGCTATGTTACAAGTAGAAAATTTAAACTAGGAGAAGTAGAAAATGTCAAAAGTTAATACAAAAAATTTATTAAAATTTATCATAGGTTCTTTTTTTGGAATCTTAATGTTCTTAATCCCAATTCCACAAGGGGATTCCTTTACTACCTTATTAGATTTTATTAAAAATGCTTTGCAGTCTTTTTTTGGAGATAGTCTTTCTTATATATTATTAGGAATTACAGTAATTTCTGCTATTATGAGTTCGTTACACTTAATCTTTCATTTTTCTTTTGTAGAAAAACACAATCTATTAAAGAAAGCCTTTGTATGTACTCCTTTTTATTTGATTTCAAAGATAGTAGGGGCTATTGTAGTAGTTTGTGTTGTATTTTCTATAGGTCCAGAGTTTTTGATTTCCATTGATACAGGAGCTACGATGATAGGACTTGCAGAAACTTTACTTTGTATTGTGGTTGGTTTTAGTTTCTTTTTGCCATTTTTAACAGACTGCGGTATCATGGAGTTTTTAGGAATCATATTAAGACCTGTGGTAAGACCTTTGTTTCAAGTTCCTGGTAGAGCATCGGTAGACTTGATGGCTTCTTGGTTTGGAGCCTCAAATGCAGCAGTAATTCTAACAAGAGAGCAATATATGAAAGGATTTTACACCAAAAAGGAAGCGGGATACATTATGACTACTTTTTCCGTAGTATCCATTCCATTTAGTTTATTAATTGCCAATACTATAGGGGTAGATCACCTATTCCCAGCCTTTTATTTGAGCATTTGTATTGTGGGAATCTTGTTGGCTGTAATTATTGGTAGAATCCCACCATTATCTAGGTTACCAAAGGAATACCAAGTAAATGCTGGAAAGCAAATTAACGAAGAAGTACCAAGTGATAAAAAGTTATTTGCCCATGCCATTGAGGCTAGTTGCGAAAGAGCAGAAACCTTTAAGCCTTCAACGGTAGCAAAAAGTGGACTTGAAGTAGTGGTTGGAATGTTCTTTGATTTAATTCCAATTGTAATCGCGTGGGGAACCTTAGGACTTATTATTGCAACCTATACACCAATCTTTAATTGGTTGTCTTATCCAATGGGACTTTACTTAGAATTATTAGGAGTGGCAGAGGCATTTGCCGTAGCACCAGCTACTTTGATTGGTTTTGCTGATATGTTTATTCCAGCATTATTAGTAGGTGGCGTAGAGTCTGTTGAAACTAGATTTATAGTAGGAGTACTTTCTTTAGTACAAATTATTTATATGACCGAAGTTGGTGTTATTATTATGAAGAGTGAGATTCCATTGAATATTTGGAAACTATTCTTAATCTTTATTGAAAGAACCGTGATAGCTTTACCGATTGTAGTGTTATTAGCAAAGGTTTTGGTTCCATAAAATTGAGCATATGATACAAAAAAAGAGAGTATTAGGAACAGTTCCTAGCTCTCTTTTTTTGTATCATAGTTTGTAATCAATTTCTAGTTTGACACTGTAGATTTCTCTCTCTTGCTAATGAGTGGGAATGTGGCTACCGTAATACAAAGGAATAAATTAATAAATAAATATCTATTG
>CAYJHO010000139.1:0-5714 GCA_964369945.1 uncultured Lachnospiraceae bacterium | reverse complement strand
CCCATCCTTACACACTTCCTTCTCCAAGGTAAATTCTAATTCTAGCATATGATGCTTCATATCATGTCGTAATGCCTTCATTTCATTTTGAAATTTTTGCATTACTTCTAGTTCATGTAGATAAGCACGATTTTCCTCTAAGACCAATGTATTTTCCATTTCCTTTTGATATGCTTTTTCTAATTTTCTGTAGCACCAAAAAATTGTCATATTAATAACTAATACACTCATGGCTATTACTGAATTATTAAAACTATCGTCAAATCCTTGCACCCCAAAATAAAGTATTGCTAAGCTACAAAATGGGATAAACAAAAATGACTTCCCACCATATTCATATGCCTCGCCTTTAATCTTAAATCGATTCCTTATTATAGCTTCACAAAGCATAAATAACACAATTTGACTTACTTTATTTGCAATAAGATGATAATCACTCACTAAAATCCCTGTTATTACATGCACCCAAACACCAAACACTACTAAAACAATTGGTATTAAAATAGCGAACAATATTCTATATTTGATTTTGACTTGCACTAAAGTCAGTATTAAATAAATAGTAATGGCCAATACAAAAAACAAGTAAACCTCAGGTATATCTGCAACATAATCAATATACATTAGCAGTGTCTGATTAGCAGACATCATCATAGGAATTAATACAGAAATTAACACTCGCTTCCACAATGTGATATTAAAATTATAACTCAAAAGGAATATTTGAAAAACATGTATTACTATATTTCCTAATACCCCTAAAAAATTGGTATCAAAAGCAGTAATCAATATACAAAATAAAAAACTAAAAATAGCAAAATATTTGGATTTTAACTTCTCTCCACAAAAATCTCTCACCAACAAGAACCCTACTACCAACAGAAAACTATCCAGTAAAAAAATTAAAACATGTATGATATTAATCATAGTCTTCCACCTTCCCTATCTCGTAATATCATAGCTCTTACATCACTTCTATGCGCTTTACTAATGGGAATTGGAATATGACCTGCCATTCTCACTTCTTCGTATGTGTATTGACTAATAAAATCCCGGTTAATCAAATATGATTTATGTACCACCATAAAATTCTGTGGTAATTCTTTTCCTAATATTGCTATCTTGCCATAGAAACTATCCTTTTCTCCATTGGCAAAACAAACCTCTACTTGTTTTCCCAAACAGCTAAAGTACATAATATCTTTGCAATTTCTTGTATACACAGTTTTTGCTTTTTTATATTGGAATAGGCTATGATTCCTTTTCTTTTTGGTATAACATTTATCCAAAATATCATAAAGAGATATTGCCTCAATAGGCTTAATAAGAAATCCTACTGGTTGGTTTTGAAACAATGCCATGGCATAACTTTCCTTAGATGAAATATAAACAATATCCATTTGATAATTTCCACTCTCTCTAATTTGCTTGCCTACTTCAATTCCATTTAAGCCTTCCATCTCTATGTCTAAGAACAATACATCAATTTCACACTTTGAGTCCAAATCCCGTAGCATTGCTTCTCCATCATTCCATAGCTCTACTTCTAACGAAATCTTTTCATATGCTAGAAGATATTCTTCTATTTTTGCACTAGTAGATATCTCATCATCACAAATTCCAATTCTATACATGCCCATCTTACTCCTGCCTATTGTATTCGTATCTATAAAAGAATAGCATGATTTCTGGTACGCTACAATACTATGTTAGTCCGTTTTCCTATTTTTACCTTACTTTCTCTATCACACCTTGATCCATGCGGTACACATGATCACATAACACCTCGATATCTTCTGCATTATGGCTAGCTACTAAAATGATTTTACCCTTCTTCTTTAATTCTAAGAATAAACTTCGCATCTCCTCTACCCCTGCATTGTCTAAACCATTAAAGGGTTCATCTAAAATGATAATCTCTGGATCTTCCATAATCACTTGGGCAATGGCAAGTCTTTGCTTCATTCCCATAGAGTATTTTCCCACATGCTTCTTTGACTTTGGATCTAGTCCTACCTTTTCTAAGACCGCTTCGATATGAGCCAGATCCATCTTGTTGTTGATGCGATACAGATACTCTAGATTCTTTCTTCCAGAATACATCTTCAAAAAGCTAGGTTCTTCTATAATAACTCCCACATCGGAAAGCAAAGCCCCAGGCTTTTTCTCTTCCCTATGAATGAGAATCTTCCCTTCTTGTTCTGTCAGTAAGCCTGTGATGCACTTAAATAATACGGTCTTTCCAGAGCCATTTCTTCCAATAATCCCTGTAATTTCTCCTGCATTCGCCTCTATACTTACTTGGTCTAACACGGTAGTCGCTCCAAAGCGCTTACTTAGGTTTTCCACTTGTATTCCCTGTTTCATTCTAGTTCTCCTCCAACCATACGATTTCTTTCTTCTCTATAGCTACCATGGCTAGTACTCCTAAGAAACAACTGATCCCTATCCCGAGTAAAAGCATTTCCCTTTGACTAGCAACTCCTTCATACCAAAAATCAATATAGTGTATAGAAATTTTCATCCATGTAAAAGGAGACATGTAACTCAACCAAGGAATCCAATCGAACATATTTTCAAATGCAATATGCAAAAATGCAATAAGAGCACCTACGAATATTCCTAGGATTCTATTCGAAAATAGGCTTACTACTAACATACACATGCCAACCAATCCCGTTGCTAACCACATCATAAGCAAATACCACACGCCTGCTTCCATTGCCGATACCCCATTAATCAAATCAGAGGAAATAGGAATCATAATACCAAACTCTGTACCTACCCCAGTTTCTGCTAATGTATAAAGGATGCTACCCCAATCAGATTCCCATCGCATATGTGGAAACAAGATGATACTCACCATGACAAACTCTATGATAATTAAAGCAAGGGCACTTCCCCATATTTGTAACATCTTACTTAACATCCACTGCTTTTTCCCCATTCGTATCAGTGCATACATCTGGTTCTTTTGCATATATGGTACATTCGAATAGAAATAAACAATAGAAATACCATAAATAACTACCACATAGACAGCACCTCCTAGCATCGTCATTACATGAGACGATATGGGATGCTCCATTGCTTCACAATACTCCTGAATTCCATCTAAATAGCTATGTAGAATCGCAAACTGGAAAATACAAAAAATCACGAGCCTTCTGCTAAAAAAATTTTGACAAAAATCATCATATAAGCATTTGAGTTTTTTCATCCCTCATCCCTCCTAAGCTTATGATATATTCCAGTCGCTACCAAAATTATGATAATCAAACTAATAAAAATTGTTATTCCTACTGACATCACATCATGTTCAAAATAATCAATAAATCCGTCAAATATACTAGCCACTCCCATAATTCTTAGCTCTGATTCATGTAAAAAAACTTCTACCATATAATATAAAATCATTGGGCTTGCATAAATCAACATTCGATTGGGCAAAAACAAACCAATCAAGCTAGAAATAATTGCTAGATTTCCTGCCAATACCCCATACTGCAATCCATACAACAGATAAAATAAGGGGAAATTTTTACTTTCTAATGCCCATGTGAAACGTGTTCCTATTACATCTAGTTCATATCTTCCACCAGGCTCTAACTCAAACTCTGTAATCCACGGAACTCCACTCCTAAGTATAAGTGTAAAGAAAAAGATACCAAGCGCAACTGTTAACATACTCAGAATAAATATACTAATAGTTTTGGAAATACAATAGAGTTTAAGATTCTTTCGCAACACTTGTTGCATCATATACTTCTTTTCCAAATCTTCATGCAAGCTATCTGCATAGGAAAAAGCTCCTGCTGCTAACATAACTATAATCGCACCACCAATCATTACAATTCGAAAGGTATAATATACGGATACGTCTGTACTAATTCCTTCTAGAGTTCCTATAAACAATATTCCTATTACCATAAGTATAGAAAATAGAAACTTATAGGAACGCAACCCACGAAGCATTTCTACTTTTAAGTATGATCCCATCTCTCTCTCCTAGTAAAATTTTAATGTTTGTGCATCTATAATTAATTCTAATTCACTCGATTCTCCATCGCCTATTTGAGTTCCTCGTATCACCCAAACTGGTTTCATATCGTAGGTACCAACTCCTGAAAACAAATCTACATAATAAAATAATTCTGCGCTTGAAAAATGATACTCTGTATTTAAAATACGGTTCATTTTCTCAGCCACTACTTCTGCAACTTGTTCCATCGTTGCAATTTCCTCTACGTTCTTGTCCGCCGTAATGTCATAGATTCTTTCTACATCTAACTTTTCAAGCCCATTTGGTGATACATATGCTTGAATAGGTGCGTTGAAATCATTTACTCCCTTAAATACTTCTACAAAAATATGATAAATAGGAATTTCCTGATAGGTTTGTCTTGCAGCAAAAAAGTAACATTCATCTTCCTTTGACCAAGAATCTTTATATACACTTGTATCTTCTTGTCCATCCATTCCCATCGCATACTCTTCTTCTGCCATAGTTTCATAATCTAGCGCATAACCAGTATAAGTATACTGCGCCTGTAAACCACTAGTGGTCAATACATTTTCTACCTCTTTCCATGCATCTTCTCGACTTTGAAACTCTAACTCTTCTGTGGTAGAATAAACATCCGCATTATAAGAATCATACTCCTTGTCAAGATCAATCACTTGACTCCAATACTCTGTCATCTTCGAATTACTATAGTCAAATCCACTCGAAATACTACTCTTTCTTAAAGCTACAAACCCATCTTCACTCAAAAGAAAATAAGAAGAACAATTTACCATTTCTTTAAATTCGTTTTCCATTTCCCCTTCTTCCATTGGATATTTTTCCACATCTCCATCTAAAAGTAACTCAAATACTGGTTTGATATCCACTTTCATTAAGCTTGCAGTCCCTTCGATAAGAGACTCTGACATATTACTTGGTATTACAATTTCCATATCAAAGCTTACATTATCTTGTTCCCCTTGATAATTATCTACAATAGCATAGCTAATATTTTCTTCTTTTACATTTTCTACCGTATCATCCACCGTATTTTCCACAGTGTCTGTATTCACATCCTCTATTAAGCTTGTTTCCCCACACCCTGTAAACAGCATACTAACACATAATCCTAATATCACTATTTTTTTCATCTTCACTTTCTCCCTCATCACTTAATAAGGCAAGAGGGCATTAAATCAATCCCCTCTTGCTTTTTTTCTCTATGGTGTATATCTTCCTTTCATATTAACCATGTATCCTGCTCCACCAGCCATTCTAGCTTTCAAATAGTAATATTCTCCTGGCAGTGGGGTCACTGGAGAATAGGTTTGGGTTTTTGTTACATTTAGAGGATCTAAAGTTGAAAAAACAATCTCTTGTGACTTGTTGATTGGATTCCCCAACTCTACTGAACTAACTCCTATGGCACCACTTCCACCTCTATCAACAGCAAAACTTGTCGGTGTAACATAAAACTTATTCTCATATGCACTATGTGACTTTAGTGTTCGTTTAGAAATGTTATCCTCATTTGCCCCACTATCATTTACAGTTAGTGTAAATGTGGTAGTCTCTGCCTGCATAGTTACCACTTGCCCCATCAATGCTACTCCACAGATTGCTGCTGCCATAAATCTTTTAATACTCTTGTTTTCATGCTCCCTATCTCCTTTTCGTTATGTATTGTATTTACACTTTTATAATCTCC
>CAYJHO010000138.1:0-5791 GCA_964369945.1 uncultured Lachnospiraceae bacterium | reverse complement strand
TTGATAAGAAAACTAAAGAAAAATGGGATAGAAGTGCCAAGAGATATTTCGATTGTAGGCTTTGATGATGTCTTTTATAGTGTTATCTCTGATCCTCAATTGACAACAGTGCGGGTTAAGAGAAGTGAAATGGCAAAACATGCAATCTCTATTGTGCTATCACTGATAGCTAATAGAAAAGTTGATTCAAAAAAAATAATTGTGAATACAGTGATTGTTAAGAGAGATTCCGTTAGTAAAAGGTAGGGTAATGTTATTAAATTCAGCGCTTGTATAAATATTGAGTGATAAAATATGGATTGGGATGATAAATATTGAAAAAGTATTGACATCGTATAAAAAATATATTATATTTATTGCATGCCAGTAACGTTACCGATAACGTTACAAAACGAAGGGAGAACATTAATGAGGAAAAAGTTAAGTATCTTAGTTATTTTGAGCTCTATTTTAGCAGTTACTGCTTGCGGGGCTACGAGTGAGGATGGAAATGCAAGCATATCACCTAACAATGAAAGTGAAGTCAATGAAAGTGAAGTTGAAAAAGAAGAAATTAGATTTGCACTGTGGGCTGGTGGGAAAGAATTAGAAGAATTCAATGCCATTGTTGCAGAAGTGAATGCAGAGAGTGATGAATTTGAAATTATTGTAGAATCTATTCCAGATAATTATACGCAAAAGCTCTCTACACAATTTGCGGGAGGAACTGCAGCTGATTTAATTTGGTTATCGCAAGATAACATTTATGCGTTTGCAGAATTAGGAGCATTGTACGATATTACAGAGTTCAATGCTAAAACTTCTAATGAAGAATTAAAGAAAGAAAATTTTTATGAGAATATCATTAAAACAGCAGAATATGAAGGTGGATTATACGGTTTGCCTTGGATTGCGAATCCCGTTATTGTATATTTTAATAAACAAGTTTTTGAAGATGCAGGTGTAGAATTACCGGAAGCAGACGAGAATGGTGTACTCGGTGCAGCAGGGAATTGGACATGGGATGATTTTGTTGAATTAGCAGCGCAATTTCCAAATGGAGATGATACTCATCCAGGTGTTGGAAATGGTATTGTTACTGCAAATACATATGGTTGGATTACAGGAGGGTGGCCACCTGTTGAAATGTATTTATGGGCAGAAGGTGGAGATATCCTAGATGAAAATTACCAGTCTATTATTAATACTCCAGAATCTATAGCTGGATTGCAATTATTAAAAGATATACTAAATTCTGGAATAACACCAGATGTATCTACCGTTTGGGATCAAGGTTTTAGTGAGACTTGGCTAGCAGGAAATACGGCTATGATTATGGCAGGTGCTGCAGATGATTTTGAATTGAGGGAATTAACAGGTTTTGATGTAGAAGACATTGGTTATGGTTTAGTGCCATCAGGAGTTGATGGAAAACATCATTCTTTTAACTGGACAGCCTCTACAGTAATGAATGCAGAGACAGAGAATCCTGAGTTAGCATATAAGGCAATGGAAGCACTGACACTCAAATTCTTTGAATGGAAAGTGACACCACCTGTGAAAGATGGAATTGATAGAATTGATACCATGTTAGAAGGCTCTAAAATAGCAGCAAAAGCTGCAATTGAAGCAGCATTAGTAGATACTAGAGGTGGTAATTATCATACAACTTATGGTGAAATTAATACATGGGGAAATCTTTTTGAGCCTATTTTATTAGATCCTAGCAACTTTGATGTGGAAGGGACAGCGGCAGAATTAGATTCTATCATAAATGAAATTCTAAATAGATAAATAAGGACATAGAGCAGATAACATAGGTGATATAACGAAGGTTATATCACCTATGTTGCATAATGGGTTCTTATAATACCATTATTTGATATGGAGGTAAGGATGAAGAATAAATGGGAAGGATACAAGTTTTTAGCCCCTTGGTTAATAGGTGTAGTGTTATTTGTAGTGTTTCCAATGGTTTTTGCAGGGTATATTTCACTAACAAATTGGCCAATTCTAGGAGAAGCAAAATTTATTGGGTTTGACAATTATTTAGAAATATTGCGAGATGAAGATTTCTATCAATCGTTATACATTACAGTTAGATATGCCCTTCTAGCTGTTCCACTAGGGATTTTATCTGCATTTAGTGTTTCTTTTATGTTAAATGCAGATATTAAAGGAGTTACGATATATAGAACAATTTACTATTTGCCAGCCGTTGTATCGGGGGTAGCAGTTGCTGTGATTTGGCGTTGGATTTTAAATCCAAATTATGGAATTGCTAACGGTATCTTACAGATTTTTGGAATAGAAGGACCGAACTGGCTAGGAGATCCAGACTGGGTATTACCATCTTATTTACTAATTGCAATTTGGGGTGCAGGTAGTGGGATGCTCACCTATCTTGTAGGATTAAAAGATATTCCTAGTGATTTGTATGAAGCAGCAAAAATAGATGGAGCTGGGTATTGGGTAAGGTTATTTAAAGTCACCTTGCCACTAATGACACCAATTTTTTATTATAATTTAATTATGGGGATGATCGCAGCGTTTAGAAAATTTACAGATGCCTATATCATAGGAGGGGCTGGTGACGAAGGTCGTTATTTTATGGTTTACCTCTATGAGAATGCATTTAGCTATTATAGGATGGGATATGCAACAGCTCTTGCTTGGGTATTGTTTGTGATTTTATTATCACTGACCTTATTTGTTAATTTTACTTCTAAAAAATGGATGTATGAGGGGTAAATAAGAATGAAGAAAAAAATTGATGTTACAAAGATTATAATACATATTATTTTAATATCTGGTATTTTTTGGATGATACTTCCATTTTTGTGGATGTTATCCACATCCTTTAAACCATTAGAAGAAGTTTTCTTGACACCGCCAACATTTTTACCAAGTAAAATTGAATTTGGAAGTTATGCGGAAGCATTGAAAATTGTGCCAATGCTTAAATACTTTCTAAATACCTTTATTATTGTGTTTGGTAGACTTGCAGGAGAAGTGTTTGTTTCAGCTTTGGTAGCTTATGGTTTTGCTCGTTTTGATTTTCCAGGGAAGAAATATTTATTTATTTTCCTTCTATCTTTAATGATGCTGCCATATGAAGTTACCATGATTCCTACTTATATCATGTGGTCTAAATTAGGTTTAGTAGATAACTATTTACCTCTAATTATTCCATCTTATTTTGGTAGTGTTACTTTTATTTTCTTTTTGAGAATGTATTTTATGACGTTTCCAAGAGAATTAGAAGAATCCGCATATATGGATGGGGCAGGAAGCTACAAAATATTTTTTAAAATTTTTGTTCCTTTGGCAAAACCAGCATTGATTACAATTGGATTGTGGTCGTTTATGGGGACATGGAATGATTTATTAGGACAATTAATTTACATTAATTCTCCAGATAAATTTACCGTACAGTTAGGACTTGCTTCATTTAGCTCTATTACTGGGGGACAAATTCAATACAATGCATTGATGGCAGCATCACTAATGGTGTTAGCACCTATCTTATTAGTGTTTGTTTTTGCTCAAAAATACTTTGTTGATGGAATAAAAATGAGTGGTATTAAAGGTTAAGAGATGTTAAAAAAGTGAAGATTAATGTGATTGTTTTAATATATAGGAGATAATAAAGTTGAAGATAATGATAAGAAATGAAAATAACCCTTTGATTGCGCCAAAGGATATTGCACCTTCTTTGGAGGTGTTTAAAGTAGATGGTTCTTTTAATGCAGGGGTTACGATGTATGATAATACGGTAATCATGCTACTTAGAATAGCAGAAAGTGTGAAAGTAGAAGACGAAAAATTGATTCGTATTCCAGTGCTAGAAGAGAATAACGATGGAGAATATGAGCTAGTAATTAAATCTTTTGATAAGGAAAAAGATAGTGATACATATGATTTTTCTGATTCCCGTTCTCTTTGGCGAACAGACGAAAAAGGGAATAGGGTAATTGAATATCTAACATCTATGAGTCATTTTAGGATTGCTAGAAGCGAAGATGGCATTCATTTTACAGTGGATGAAAAGCCATTTATATTTCCAGAAGGAAAATACGAAACTTGGGGGATTGAAGATCCTCGCATTACAAAAATTGAAGATGAGTACTATATCAATTATACAGCAGTATCGAAATATGGGGCGGCTACTGCGCTTGTGAAGACGTCGGATTTCGTTAGCTATGAACGGCTTGGTATTATATTCCCCGCAGAAAATAAAGATGTATGTCTTTTTTCTGAAAAAATTGATAATCTCTACTATGCTTATCATAGACCTGTTCCAAAAGCATTTGGCAATCCAGATATTTGGGTTGCAACTTCGCCAGATTTGATACATTGGGGGAATCATAAGCATTTGTTAGGTGTAGCAGAGGGAGATTCTTGGGAAAGCGGAAGAATAGGTGGAGGTGCACCTAGCTTTAAAACAGAAAAAGGCTGGATCCATATTTATCATGCTGCAGATAAAGCAAATCGTTATTGCTTAGGTGCATTTATAACAGCACTAGATGATCCAACAAGAATTTTAGCCAAAAGTAAAGTGCCAATTATTGAACCAGAAGAAGACTATGAGAAATATGGTTTTTTTGGAAATGTTATTTTTACTTGTGGGCTTATTGTAAAAGATGCAACGGTGAATATTTATTACGGCGCAGCAGATGAAGTTATGGCAGTAGCTAGTATTACAATACCAGAGTTATATAAAATACTAGGTATTTCAGATTGATAAAAGGAGAGAAGAAGTGCGTAGAGTACAGTATGTTGATAGATTATTAGAAATGCATAGAGCGCAAAAATGTGGTATTAATTCGAAAAGAATTATATATGTAGGTGTGGAAGGAAATGATGTTTATAATCCTACGGCTCCCTTTTCGTATGGAGGAGAAACGTTAATGATTGCTCGTGTTGAAAGACGAGATAGTGAATATTCTAAAGCTGTTTTCTTTAAAAAAGTAGCTGAGGATAAGTATGAAGTAGATGAAAGATTTCCTGAATATGAATTACAAGATCCATATATCAACAAAGTAGGAGAGTACTATGTGTTTGGTGGTACAGAAATTTTTCCACATCCAGATAATGCTGATGCACTTTGGTGGAGAGCGAAATTTTATTATGGTACTAATTTAGAAGATTTAAAAGAGTTAACAGTGGGGCCAAATGGTATGAAAGATATACGATTGATAGGTTTGCCAAACGGGAAAGTAGCTATTTTTTCTAGACCTCAAGGAGAAAAAGGGGGAAGAGGAAAGATAGGATTTACAATGATTGACTCCCTAGATGAACTATCCCCGGGTGTGATAGAAGATGCTGCATTACTAGAACAATTTGATGATTTAGAATGGGGAGGAAGTAATGAACTTACCTTGCTAGAGGATGGAAGAATTGGTGTTTTAGGTCATATTGCAAAATACAGTGAAGGAACTGTTCGACATTATTATCCAATGGTTTTTGTTGTGAATCCTGAAACAAGAGAATATACTGATATGAAGATTATTGCAGAACGTAGGGAATTTTTGGACGGGCCTTCGAAAAGAGAAGATCTACGAGATGTATTATTTTCGGCAGGGATTGTATTAGACGGTGCAAAAGCGGTTTTATATACTGGTGTTAGTGATGTAGAAGTGCAGTATATAGAGATTGATAATCCGTTTTTAAGTTAAATAACTAAATCAGGAATGAAAACAGGTACTTTTTCCTTATAATGTGTTATGATAGGTAAGTTAAGGGATTGTCTATATAATCTCAAAGTAATATAATGTGGTTGAAGTACCGTGAATTTTATGGGGCATAGAGG
>CAYJHO010000137.1:0-5823 GCA_964369945.1 uncultured Lachnospiraceae bacterium | reverse complement strand
ATGACGGTTTAAATCAGTATAAAGCGCTTTAATGGGAGGGAACATGAATCATACAGGACATTATATGGTAACGGGTAAAATTGATGGTAAGAATATTAGAAACTTAAGGTTTCTAGTATTGAATGAAGGAAGGCGAATTGTTATATTTGCTTGTCTGATTTTCTTACAGATATACACATGCTTGGCGATCGTTAGATCAACAGAAGCGGTTATGGTATTACTTCTAGCAGGGGTGACGGTTGTATTGATTAGTGTAAGTCTGGTTATTAGCATCCTAAGGGGGATAGAGTACAGAATTAGGAGAAAAATAGGGAATAGCGTTAAGGGAAACTTATATCAATCTGCAACGGATTTGTCGTTAATACAGAAAATATTTAGTGGGGAAATAAAAAAGAAAGAATATGATTTGGAATATACTATAGAATTTTTAGATCAACACTATATTATTTATTATGAAAACCAAAATCAACCAATGATAGAACCATACAGTGGCATTAGATTTATTTTAGAAGTAGATGAATATATTTATATTTGTACTACTAGACTTATTGCATATCCAATAAGAAAAGCTGATTTAGATGGGGAATTTAGAAACTGGCTATCTTTTCTTAAACAGAAAAAAGCTAGTATTTTTTTAGAAAGGAAAATGTATTCCATTAATAAAGTTACAGGTATGGAGAAGTACTTTAAGCAAAACCAAGGGGATGAGCCAAAATCATATAAAGCTAAAGAAGTTTACTGGGGCTTAGCAGGCAAATTAATAGAATTATATTTTATATTGCTAGCAATCGGAATAGCAGTAGAGGTGGGTAATATTTCTAATGGAATTCTGATCTTGTTAAGTATCATACTTTGGATACCACAAAGAGGATATCAAGAGAAACTAAACCAACTTTTTGGCTCATTTTTGAAGAAAAAAGGAATATTCATGATACTGCTTTATATGCTATTATTCATTTTTACATCCCAGCTGCAGTATTAGAGGATTCTATTTATGGGACGAGAAGTAGAAGATTATACATACTTATGAGATATTTCACTTAGTGGCAAGTAGGAAAGGGGATAAGATGAAAAAGAAATACACCAAAGTATTATTACTAGTTTTTTGTGTTGTTATGTGCAGTGGATGTCAAATAATAGGAAATGAAGGTGCAAGCTTATATTTTGAACAGAAGGTAGTAGAAAAAGAAATGAAAGAAATAGAGTATGTGGATAAGATAGACAGGATGGATGCGTTAAAAATAGCTCTCACAGAAGAAAGTCCTAAAGAAGAGCAGTGGGACCAAGAAGAGGTAAGGGTAGAAGATATGGTATTTGAACAATGGGAAGATGCTTACCGGGAAATCCTATGTAATATTGAGAATCTGTTAGCGAATCCTTCTGAACTTAGAAAGGAAACAGACATAACCAATTTTTTGTATATAGGAATCCATGACTTTGATGATAATGGTACTCCCGAATTAATCGCAGGAGATATACTATCATTAGCCATATTTTCGTATGAGGAACATAGGATTATAAAGATTGCAGATTTATACCAGGCAGAGTTTTGGATGGGGATAGATGGTGTGCGTCTTCAAGATAATAAGCTATTTTTGGAGAAAAATGGTTCAGATGGATCGTGGTATGTCGGATTTACATATGAGGAGGGCGAATATATAACCGCAACTTACGAAGATTATCATCCAGAGGAGGCCTATATCAACGGAGAACAAGTTAGCGGAGAAGAGTTTAGAGAACTATTTGATCTAACAGAATTTATACAAGGTAAAAACATTCCAAGACTCAAAGGACCAGAGGAACCTGCTAAGGATAGGCTAAAGATAGACCCAGAAGATAAGGGGACTATTATCATAGAAGGCGAAAAAGTAAAATTAGAAGAATTGGATTTTAGTATGGTACAATGGTGACAGTAGATACTGTCTGATCTTAACAATATAATCAAAAGTCAAAGGAAATATTTCACTTAGTGACAAGTAGGAAAGGGGATAAGATGAAAAAGAAATACACCAAAGTATTATTACTAGTTTTTTGTGTTGTTATGTGCAGTGGATGTCAAATAATAGGAAATGAAGGTGCAAGCTTATATTTTGAACAGAAGGTAGTAGAAAAAGAAATGAAAGAAATAGAAGATGTGGATAAGATAGACAGGATGGATGCGTTCAAAATAGCTCTTGCAGAAGAAAGTTCCAAAGAAGAACAAGCAGAAGTAAGGGTAGAAGATATGGTATTTGAACAATGGGAAGATGCTTACGGGGAAATCCTATGTAATATTGAGAATCTGTTAGCGAATCCTTCTGAACTTAGAAAGGAAACAGACATAACCAATTTTTTGTATATAGGAATCCATGACTTTGATGATAATGGTACTCCCGAATTAATCGCAGGAGATATACTATCATTAGCCATATTTTCGTATGAGGAACATAGGATTATAAAGATTGCAGATTTATACCAGGCAGAGTTTTGGATGGGGATAGATGGTGTGCGTCTTCAAGATAATAAGCTATTTTTGGAGAAAAATGGTTCAGATGGATCGTGGTATGTCGGATTTACATATGAGGAGGGCGAATATATAACCGCAACTTACGAAGATTATCATCCAGAGGAGGCCTATATCAACGGAGAACAAGTTAGCGGAGAAGAGTTTAGAGAACTATTTGATCTAACAGAATTTATACAAGGTAAAAACATTCCAAGACTCAAAGGACCAGAGGAACCTGCTAAGGATAGGCTAAAGATAGACCCAGAAGATAAGGGGACTATTATCATAGAAGGCGAAAAAGTAAAATTAGAAGAATTGGATTTTAGTATGGTACAATGGTGACCGTAGGTAAAGTGTAAGTTTAAGGATAAAAGGAAGCCCCCTCCCCTGACATAGGATGCTATTGTCAGGGGAGGGGGTTATCTTGTATAAGGAATGAAAGAAAGTGTATGTATAATCTGTGGTAAAATAATTAGTTTTTAGCAATAATTATTAATTTTCAATTATACACTTTGGAATACCTGCATCAATCTGTGGTTTTAAATGCTCTTTGAAATCATCGATACTCATAGCGCCCATATCTCCATTTTTGCGGCTACGAACAGAAAAAGTATCGTTTTCTACTTCTTTATCCCCGATGACAAGAATGTAAGGTGTCTTTTCAAGTTGATATTTTTTGATTTTATTACGCATATTATCGTTATCATCATTTAACTTTACACGATAATCAAATGATTTCAATTTTTTCATTATCTTTTTGGCATAATCAATATGGCTATTTTTTATTGGTACAATACCAATTTGAACAGGGGCAAACCATACTGGGAAATCGCCTTTATAATGTTCGATAATCAAAGCTATAAACCTCTCTAAACTACCAAACAACGCACGATGTACCATATAAGGTGTGTGCTTTTGTCCATCATTTCCTATATATGACATATTAAAGCGGTTAGGTAGGTTGAAATCAAATTGAATTGTGCTACATTGCCATTCACGATTTAAGCTGTCGTGAAGTTTTAAGTCAATTTTCGGACCGTAAAAAGCGCCTCCACCATCATCGATTTTATATTTTAGCCCTACTGAAGTAACTGCCTTCTTTAAAATATCAATAGCCATATCCCAATCACTATCTTCACCAATAGATTTATCTTTTGGCTTTGTTGAAATATATGGTTGAAAATTATCGAGTCCAAATGAACGTAATATATAAAGAGAAAATTTCAGGGCATTAATTACTTCTTCTTCAATTTGATCTGGTGTACAGATTATATGGGCGTCGTCTTGTGTAAAGCCTCGAACTCTTGTAAGACCATTTAATGTTCCAGATAATTCATAGCGATAAACAGTGCCATATTCAGCGTATTTTATAGGTAAATCTCGATATGAATGTATTTCGCTGTTGTAAATATTGATATGAAAAGGACAATTCATAGGTTTTAGATAATATTCTTCGTCGTCAATAGAAATAGGATTATACATGGAATCTTTGTAGAACTCCAAATGCCCTGAAGTTTTCCATAATTCTGAGCGACCTATATGAGGTGTGTATACCCAATCGTAACCATTGAGAATGTGTGCTTTTTGCCCAAAACTTTCAAGCAAATATCTAAGCATTGCTCCTTTTGGATGCCATAAATTTAGACCTTGACCAATTTCGTTTGAAATTGAAAACAACTTTAATTCATTGTTAATTACTTTATGGTCGCATTTTTTAGCTTCTTCTAGAAATTTTTTATATTCATCAAACTCAGTCTTTGATGAATAAGCGATAACATAAATTCTTTGCAACATTCGATTATCCGAGTCACCATCTTCATATACACCAGAAAAACTATCAAGTTCAAATACACAATTAATTTTACTTGTATCTATTTTTTTAGCTATTTCAGAAAAAGATGTTGGATTTAGTGGAGGAATGTTATAATCGCAAGAAAAACCGTTATCGTTCTCCTCAAAGTGTAAACATTCAGCATTTATGGCTATCGACAATCTGTCTAATAATAATTTTTTGTAATTATTCATAGCTGGTCTCCTTATTATTTTATGTTAATAGATGAAGATAAAATGGTAAGCCACTCCTTGGAACATTTTCCGAATATTCCTTTAGCCATCGGAGCAAACACCTCCTTTCAAAATAAAAAACACCTTACACACTAATATTAGTGATGCAAGGTGTTATGTATCCCTTGCAACCATACGACTTTAAGGGCTAACCTTTGTCGCATAGTTGCAGTTACAACATAGCTTCAAAGTAGCCCTATTTTGTGGTGGTTACAAAGAAGAAGTTATTAATAATCATATCGAATACCTCATGAATTTTAAATTTATTATATTACACTATATCATATATTCTCATTAAATGCAAGAATAAAGCAAGTTTTTTAGGATATTGTCTGAAATTAATATTACTTATGATTATATAAATAACCTTAAAACCATCATAAAAATTAAAAATGAAGATTATCTAAAGTTTTTTTACTTTTTATACTAAAAATACAGAATAGTTTCTTTCTTGAAAATATATGATTCTTTGCTAGCTATTGTAAAAAGCTTGTGGGTGAAAATTCCAATCTTATTACATCAAAGGATTCGAGAAGCACAAGAAGCAGGACGACAAAAAGAGTGGCATAGACGAAGAATTGAAAAATGTGAATATTATAGAAAATAAGAGGCAATTTATTGACAACTAAACTACAGACTAGTATAATTAATGTTAATGCACAAACAATTTGGATGATGTAGTGCAGAAAATATTAGTGAAGATGTAGATAGTAAGTTGGAACCCAGTGGAGGGTGTTTATATGCAGAAAGGTTGAGAATTATGAAAAAAATAATGTTTGGCAATAGCTTGATGATTTTGGGAATTGCAATTATGATTCTTACGAGTTTAGAAGTGATATATGTAGGAATAATATGGGTTTCTTTTATTTTAATTCTTGTAGGGTTTATTATGGCTATTATAGGCTTTTGTGGCAAAGACAGTTAACTCATAGTTTATTAGGGAGATCAGAGCTGTTGAAACAGTGGTAGTGATAAAAAGAGCAAACAAGTGTGCTCTGCCGCAAACCCGTATAAAATAAGAGGTTTGAGTATGTAAAGAACACATGCAGCATCAATATCTGTGAATGAAAAACAGCAAAAATCAGCTATATTTTAGATGACGTAGAGAAATCAAAGTTTTGGATAGATGACATTTCGTAGCCAAGTGTAAAAATAGAGCAGAAAGTACTGAAAAGAATAGTGAAGATGTATATAGTAAGTTGGAGCTCAGTGGAGGGTGTTTATATAATGGAAAGGATTTAATTATATGGTGATTAAACGAATTAACTACTTGG
>CAYJHO010000136.1:0-5855 GCA_964369945.1 uncultured Lachnospiraceae bacterium | reverse complement strand
GGTTGTAAGGAGACAATATTTATATGGCTAGATTGGAAGAATTCATCTTTTATGGCAGGTGGATAAAGGTAATCTAGCATAGCTTCCAAAACTTCCCTTGGAAAGGCTAGGTTAATATGGGTACAATGGCCAAGGTGCTTCTTGGTATGAACCTCACCTGGACGCACAAGAATAAACTGCCCTTTAGAAAGTGGGTAGCTTTTATTGTTGATGATAAAGTCTAGTTTACCAGAAGTAATAAAGGTGATTTCAAAAAAGTCATGTACCTGTGGATATTGACTTTCATCTATAGCAGATAAAATAGCATAATGAATTTCGCTATTTGGCAACAAGGTTTCTTTTGCATTGATTTGTCGTATCATAGACTCCTCCTTAGTTCGGTAATATCAATATATAGCAAAAAAAATATAAATGCAAGAAGAACTTCAGCTGAAAATCTGTTATAATTAATAGGAATTGAAATAGGAAGGAGATCATAGTATGAATCAACTATTTGATATAACGGGAAAAGTTGCAGTGGTCACAGGAGGAACCAGAGGAATCGGTCTAGCGATAGCTCTAGGTTTAAAAGAGGCAGGTGTAAAAGTATATATTCATGGATCGAAGCTAGAAGCAACAAAAGAAGTTGCGAAGAAACATGGGTTAGAATATGTATATGCTAATTTGATGAGTCGTACTGAGCGCATGGCTATGGTGGAAGAAATAAAATCAAAGGAAAGTAAGATTGATATCTTGATTAATAATGCAGGATATGAAGTATATGAAGACATTGCAAATGCAAATGAAGATACTCTAGAAAATGTGTATCGCGTCAATGCACAAGCGCCATTTATGATCGTAAAGGATTTGGTTCCTTTACTAGAAGCTGCTAGAAAATCATCTGTGATCAATGTAACAAGTATACACCAATCGGTGGCAGTGAAAACCAATGGTTATTATTGTATGGCAAAAGCTGCATTAGCTATGTTTACCAAGGTTGCTGCCTTAGAGTTAGCAGGAAAAGGAATACGAGTAAACAATGTAGCACCTGGTGCCATTGAAACTGATATGAATCGTGAGTTAATTCAAACCATGGATTTTGATCAGTGGATTCCAATGGGAAGAGTAGGAGAAGTGGAAGAATTATTGGGGCCAATACTATTTCTAGCTTCGGATGCCTCTTCTTATATGACAGCAAGTACCATCACGGTAGATGGTGGATATTCAGAGAATTTATTACGATATTAATTCGGTATGGAGGAAAGAAAATGAATTTTAATAATGACAAAGAAATGATGGAAGTAATTCGTGAGAAATTATATACAGCAGTAGTAGGAGATATTATTGATGAGTTTGGCTATTATCATCAGATTTTACCACCAACAATCAAAGCTATGATACATGGACAAAAGATCGTAGGACGTGCTATGCCTGTTTTAATGATGGATGTATATGGGGTACAGGATGAGCCTTTTGGTAGATTAACAGAGGCATTAGATCAAATTGAAGAAGATGAAATCTATATCTGTACAGGTGGAACAAATCGCTGTGCTTATTGGGGAGAACTTTTGACAACAACTGCCAAATATCGTGGTGGAGTAGGAGCTATTATCGATGGTTATCATAGAGATACTAGACAGGTAGAAGCCATAGGCTGGCCAGTCTTTAGTATGGGAAGTTATGCCCAAGATTCCTCTGTTCGTACCAAGGTGGTAGATTATCGTTGTAATATTGAGATTGGAGAAGTACTTATTCAACCAGGAGATTTGATTCTTGCAGATGAGGACGGAGTAGTAGTGATACCAAGACAGATCGAAGAAAAGGTAGTAGAAAAAGCATTAGAAAAGGTAAGTGGAGAAAAACAATTTATTGAAGCCATTAAGAATGGAATGAGTTCTACAGAGGCCTTCAAAAAATATAACGTATTATAGGAGCTAAGCTATGAATACAAGGAACTATGCATGTCGTATCACAACAGATGTTAAAATTAAGGGGAATGATGTAGTGGTTATGGAAAATGAATCTCTACGCCTAACGATTTTAGTAGGGCAAGGAAGTGATATCATTGAACTCTTATATAAGCCAAAAGATATTGACTTTATGTGGCGTTCGCCTGTTCCTTTCCATAAGAAGTCAGAGTACATCTCCTCTACAGGAGATAGCTTTGCTAATTATCTAGATCACAATAGTGGCGGTTGGCAAGAAATATTACCAAATGGTGGAACAGAGTGTTACTATAAGGGTGCAAATTTAGGAATGCATGGAGAAATTTCTAATGTACCTTGGGAATATAGGATTCTAAAGGATACAGAAGAAGAGATATCCATAGAATTTCATATTCGCTGTTTACGTTCTCCCTTTGACTTAGTAAAAACCATAACACTTAAGTCAAAAGATGAGAGTATCTACATCGATGAGATACTAGAAAATTTAGCAGAAGAAGAGATGGAATTGATGTGGGGACACCATCCTACCTTAGGGGCACCATTTCTAGATAGTTCTTGTCAGATTTCTATCAATGCAGGAAAGGCATTCACCCTAGAAGAAAAGGATTTTCCTAGCCAAAGATTACGTCCAGGGCAAGAGTTTATATGGCCAAAAGGAGTGGGAGTTTCTGGTGGCATGGTGGATATGTCAAAGATGCCAGCACCAGGAAGTAATACTGCTGATATGATTTATTTTGGAGATTTTCCAAAAGTTGCAGAATATGGAATTTACAATTTAAACTATGATTTGTCCTTTACCATGCAGTGGGATGGAGAACAATTTCCTTATTGTTGGCTTTGGCAAGTAGCAGGGGGATCCTTTGGGTATCCTTGGTACGGAAGGACCTACAATATGGCAATAGAACCTTGGACAAGTTATCCAAGTGCTGGCCTACAAGAAGCAATCAAAAATGGATCCAGCCTTAAATTAGAGAAAAGACAAAGTATAACATCTTATCTTCGTGTAATCATACATCAAGGGAAAATTAAGGAGACAAAAGGGTGAAAAATAAATTTGATAATCTGATTTTTCACCTCCAATGTTTGTTATGCTTCGAAATGGAGGAAACATGAGTAAAATTATTTGTTATGTAGGAAGTTATAGTAAGCCAGAAGAAGTAGGGATTCACTCCTATGAAATAGATACAGAGAGTTTAGAATATAAGGAAATGTACCAGGCAAATGGCATTGCTGACCCTTCCTATCTCTGTGTGGATCAGAAACGTGGGAAGTTATATTCTGTAATGGAGAGTTTTGAAACAGATGGAGAAGCGGGTGGAGCTTTGGTTTCCTTTTCGATCGAAGAAGCAGGACTGGTAAAAGAAACACAAATTAATATTAAAGGAACCTTGCCTTGTCACATCATACAGCATAAAGAAACAGGTTGTTTATTTACTGCCAATTATTGGAGTGGAAATGCGACCATGTGTAGCTTAAATGAGAATAAAAATGCTACCGTTCTTTCTGATATGGTACAACATCATGGGACTGGACCAAATGCTGAGAGGCAAGAGGGGCCCCATGCTCATTTTTGTGGATTTAGTCGTGATGAAGATATGTTGTGGGTGGTGGACTTAGGGCTTGATACCGTAAAGTGTTATGACTTAGATATGGAAAATAAGTTGATGATAGAAAAACCAGAACAGGATGTTGCCTTGCCTAAGGGAGTGGGACCAAGACATTTTGTTTGGAACAAAGATATCGACGGACTAATGTATGTAGTTTGTGAATTGAGTTCAGAAGTATTTGTAGTAGATACGAAAAAGCAGAACAAGATAATACAAAGTATTTCTACCTTACCAGAGGGCGTTACAGAAAGTGCATGTGCAGCGATTCGTTTGTCAGAAGATGGAAAGTTTCTTTATGTGTCAAACAGAGGCCATGATAGCATTGTCGTATATCGAGTAAAGGAAGATGGAAGTTTAGATATAGTAGAGATTACTAGTGTTATCGGAAAAACTCCTAGAGACTTTAATTTGATAGAAGATTTGCTTCTTGTTGCAAATCAAGATAGTGATGAGATTCAGATATTAAAAGTGGATAGGGAAAGTGGCAAACTAAAAGATACAGGAAAAGCGATTCTTTGTAAAAAGCCATCTTGTATTGCATTCTAATACTAAACACATAAAAGGAAAAACTATTTGTGCTTAGGAGTTTTTTGCAAAAAAGAAAAAGTAACTATGATTGATTTTGACTATGAAGGATATAGCATTTATAATGCAGAAGACTTGTTATAAAATATTTATATAAACGTAAGAAAAAACTAGCATTCTAAGAACGCTAGTTTTTTTATGTTTATCTCACTAGTTTGAAGGGCTAGAATATTGGCATAGATGCAAATATTGAACAAGTTAGGGGGATATGGTATCATTGAGATAGAACACTTAAAAAAGAGAATATGCAGAATGTATACAAACTATTTTCTATACCTTTCAATCCGAAATCACCTATGGGATTAATCGAGAAACTGTATTAACGGTTTTAGAGGAGTACTTTAGTGAAGAAGAGGCAGGTATCAATGAAACCATCATCGACCTGAGAGTTGCCATTCAATCCAATGAGTCTAGCCAATTAGTATCAAGTTTGCAACAACAAATTAGAGAGCTCGATGACTTGCTACAAAAAAATAGAGACAAAAAGAAAAAGTTAGAAGCAGAATTCAAAGGAATTAAGTCCATTCTTAAGTTGTATGCTCAGCAGGAAATCAAGATAATCAGTCAGCAAGAACTAGAAGAATTGGTAGGAATTAAGAAGATAGAGGAGAAAACAGGAATCTATCAAAAGCTGAAAAATACATTGGAAAAACAGATAGATGAAACTAAGCGAGAAGAAATCATGATAGGTCTAGAGATCAGTGCTTTTGATAAAGAAATCGAGGACTTACAAATTCGCTTAAGAGACTTAGAAAATAGAAAATTGCAATTTCCTAAAACCACTGTTTTATTGAAAGAAGCCATAGAGAAGGAATTTCATAAAAGAGGGATTTCTTCAAAAGTGTATATCTTAGCAGAGCTACTAGAGATTCGTGATATGGATTGGGCCAATGCCGTTGAAGGTTATTTAAATACTCAAAAATTCAATTTGATTGTAGAACCTGAACACTTTAACATTGCACTACAGGTATATCACAAAAATAGAGAACAAATCTCCACAACATGCCTATCGTGTTCAACTTAAGAATACCAAGTTGGAATTCGAAAGCAAGGTGCAGCAGCGTAGTTTACTCCGAAAGAAGAAGGAAAGCTCGGTAGATATTTTAGAGCTAAGTCGACAGTTTAATCTAGGAATTTTAGCCCAGTATCTAGACGCACCTCATAATTTAGAACAGTATCTTTTGGAGAAAAAGAACCTAGAAAAAGAACTAAACTTACAAATAGAGGCAAACGAAGCGCGCTATAAAGAGTTAGAACTAGAACGTGCCAGAGTAGAAAAAGAAGAGGGAAGACTACAGGCTCAAAATGAAAACACAAAAGACCGCCTGCAAGACTATCAGCAAGAGAAAAAATCCTTAGAACACGAGTATCATGCCAAAGCAGATAAAGAAAATGATGCCAAACTTATAGCAGAACAAAAATATGCACATAACAGAAAAACAAAATCTTCTAAGGCTATTGTGGATAATTTCACTCCACAAAGAACCCAATTTATCAATGAGAAGACTGAGCTTATGAATGGAAAAGATGATTTTGTTATTTATTTAGGTGGTTTCTACATCTATGAACACTTGTGCAAGAAAACCAAGATCCCCTTTGTTACATTAGCTATGGATATAGAAACATTAATACAATACAAAAGTGTTCAAAAACAACTTACTAGTAATGATCGAAAAAGAATTGAGAAATTATTACAACAAAAAGAAGTAGAGGTGCTTGCATATATGCTAAAACATAA
>CAYJHO010000135.1:0-5875 GCA_964369945.1 uncultured Lachnospiraceae bacterium | reverse complement strand
CATTTTGAATATAGGATCTTCTCCCTCTTTAAGAAAAACGATCAATCATTTCTTTTTGTAACTTCTCTGGTAAATCCACAAAATGAGCACTTACGCCCCAAAGTCTTACAATCAAGTCTTTGTATTGCTCTGGATGCAACTGCGCTTCTTTTAACTGTCCCACATCTAATACATTCGGTTGATGCTGTAAACCACCTTCTTGAAAATAAGCATCTAACAGTGCTAGGAAAATATCTTTTCCTGCATTCCCTTGAAAAGCACTCGTAAAGTAGTTAATCATCACACAGAAATTCCACTGAATCAAACTACTATCTATCTTAGTACTGGATTTTAAGACTGCGGTTGGGCCTTTTTTCATGGTCCCACTTTCTGGCGTTAGGGTAACCGCTATTGGTGCCCCTGCAAACCTGCCTTCTGGAGTAGCTCCTAGTCCTTCCCCTCCTGCTACAGGGTGTGGTTGATGAATTCCTACCAAATGTCTACCACCAGAAACTGTTTGATACTTCAGCCCTTCTCTTAGACCAAATTCCAAGATTTCTTTTCCTATCAAATCTACAAAATCGTCGTCATTTCCCCATTTAGGAGCAGCCCATAATTCACGCCTCATCACTTCTTTGTCTTTATAGTTATCCTTACAAGCTTCTACAATTTCTGCCAAGCTATATTTTCCATCCACATAAACTAATTTCCTAATGGCTGCTAAGGAGTTAATGGCTTCTGTGGCACTTCCAATCATCATCCCCTTATCTTTACAAGGATAGCCCTCTAAGGTCACATCTGTAGCAGTTTCAAGGCAACCTTCATATAAAGCACTTAAATAAGGAAGTGGGCACATCAAGCTTCGGCCCCCAAAGTTAACCGAGCCTTCCCCTTTGTGTAATGTTTCAAAATAGTCTTCTAGATTTCCATCTCGATAGCTTAACACCGACTTGTGAAATTGATTAAACTGCTCCATTTGATCCTTGATCACCTTAGCAAGATAGTCCTTTACTGCTTCTAGCAAAGCTTCAAAACTTGCATAATCATCTTTCCTATGTAATACCTCTAATAAGATTCCTGCAAGCTGTGGATAGGCGCTACAGTACAAGTCTCCAATTCCAGGAATGGTAATATCTTGGCACAAATCAAAGCCATAAGATCTAGCCCATTCAGCTTTCATCCCAGATTGTATTAAGTTTTCTACAAATAAATCGTCATTATAATAAGAAATAAAATTGCAACCACTAATGGTAAGTTCTGCTGCCCTTTCTACAAAAGCTCTTGGATTCTTGCTATGAATTCTTAGATTAAACTCAGGCTCTGGCAAGCGAATATTATGGATGGCTTCTAGAAACTGCATACTCACCCTACCTACTGCGTTTTCACCATTCTCTAAAACTCCTCCCAAGGTTACTACTAGCTGAGCTCCATATTTATTTAAATAGCTATCGTTGATATCTACTTGATCATACATTTTAAGTAACAAGCATTCTAGGATTTGCCTAATTTCTTCATCACTTTCTTGACCAACATAAGACTCTAATATAACATCCAATCTCCCATAGTTGATAAATTCGAAACTCTCAATATTGGTAACAAGGTGGCCTAGCCACAAGAGCTGCGTTGCTTGCAAGAAATTGATTGGTCGGTGACTGCTTATAGATTCACAGTTGTTTGCAACCATCTCCCATTCCTGTTTTTGCTTTTCATTCTCACAAGTTTTTGCTTGTAAGAGTGCTTGCTTTGCATAACGTAGGCATAAGTTTGCCAAAGCCTCATAGGCAATTTTCACACTATGCAAAAAGTCAATTTGACCTTGCCTTAAGCTAGCATCCTCTAACCTCTCTTCTACTTCTTCTAAAATCCCAGAAATACCTTTTCTTAATAAAATCCCCATATCTGGAGTATAATGAGTTTTGTTTAAAAAGCTCTCGTCTCTTCCAAATAACTCCACATCCTTATCATTTATATAAGGAATTCCACCATGTATTCTATAACTAAAGTGATCCTTCCCCTCTTCGTTCCCTGGTTGTGGAACAAATAAGGTCTTAGTTCCTACAATCAATTCCTGCTCTCCAACAAAAATCGGCATTTCTTCTAATAGCATCTTAAAGCTCAAAGCCTTTCTCACCGGTATGCTGGCATCTTCCCTAGCTACCGTCCAACTCGGATCAATAGGAGCCCTTTTACATTTATTTCTTCCACTAATCGTTTCTTCTCTTAAATACTTTGTTCTATTCATATTTCCTCCATACCGATGCGCTTTTCGAATCGGTACGCAAGCTGAATCTTAAATTCAGCTCTGCGATCATGGTGTTTGTGACGCATCGGCACAAACACTTGGGGTGAAAAATCAGATTATCAAATTTATTTTTCACCCTTCCCTCCATACCGATGCATTTATAGTTGAACACTAATGCCATATCCTTCAAACACCTCAGCAAATTCCTTGATTCGCTCTTTTCCCATAGATTCTTTTGTATCAAATGAATACTCTAAACCTAAACTTTCATACTTCTTACTTCCTAAACCATGATAAGGAATCAAGGTTACAGGATATTTGTGATCCAAGGAAGTTAAAAACTTAGCTATTTCTTCCATTTCTTCTTTGGTATCATTAAAACCTGGAATCACAGGAATTCGAATCCAAACTTCTTGACCTATGTTAGAAAGCTTTTGGATATTTTCCAAAATTTGTGCATTGCTACAGCCTGTAAATTCCTTATGTTTTTCGCTACTCATGCATTTAATATCGTATAAATACAAATCGCAAAACTCCAAGGTCTTTTCCAATTCGGAAAAGGGAACCAAACCACTAGTGTCCACACAGGTATGTAGTCCCTGTGCTTTACATAACATTAGTACTTCTCTCACAAAATCTGCTTGCAACAAACACTCTCCCCCAGAAAAACTAAGACCTCCACCCCTTTGATAGAATATTTTATCTGCCAAAATCTCTTCTACTAATAAGTTTGCCTCAAGATCTCTACCACAAACCTGTAGCGCTCCTGTGGGACAATTCTTAACTTCTTCTATGCTTCTATTTCCACACAAGTTGCAGTGAATACATTCGTTTTCCACATACTTTACTTGTTTATCCCATATCAGTCCCTCTGGGTTATGGCACCATTTACAGCGCAAAGGACATCCCTTCATAAAAACGGTGGTACGTATCCCTGGTCCATCGTGTACAGAAAATCTCTGAATATCAAATATTCTACCTACCATATCTCCCCTCCTATACTCTTGAATATACTCTATTCCACTTTAAATTAGCACTATATGAGCTTAGAGTCAATTTAATTATGCTTTTTATACTACTCACAGCAGAAAATAGTTTTGTCTTTCATTTGTCATAACATAACAAAGAATTTTGTATGTCTCATTGACATATGTTATAACATATGATACTTTGAAACTATCTTATAAGAAAGAAGGTAACATATGTCAAACTATAATAAATACCCAGAGGTAAAAGTACAAGGTTATGATTCTCATGCCTGCTCTGGCTATGAGACCATTGTAACAAATTTGCAAGAAGCATTGAGTAAGAGAAATGCCAAAGTTCTTGTTGTAGATTGTTATCCAGGTACTGATCTTGCGGAAGTAGTAAGTGGATTATCTCCCCTTAACTTCGACAACATTATCTATTCCGATGACTATGCTTTAAAAGAAGATGCCTTAACAGGAGAAATGAGCCAATACCTAACAGACGATCGTGTTTTTGGTATTATGAATACGAAGAAATTTGAAGATTTCTTTCTTCCTGAAAAGTTAGAAGAAGCGAAACAAGTTCTTTCGAATGCTACTGGCCTTACTTTAGTCATAGGAGTCGCTGCAGGACTCATTACAACAGGCGATATTTATGTCTATGCTGATATGGCTCGTTGGGAAATTCAACTTCGCTATAGAAAGGGAATGAGCAACTGGAATGTAAGCAATGGAGACGCTCCCATCCTTTCCAAATACAAGCGTGGCTATTTTCTAGAGTGGCGTATGGCAGATAAGCACAAGACAAAACATTTTGACTGCTTCGACTATGTACTAGATACGAATGTAGCACAGAAACCAAATATGATTACAGGAGAAGCTTTCTTTGCAGCTTTACGCCAAACAGCAAAGGCACCATTTCGTGTGGTTCCTTATTTTGACCCAGGTGTATGGGGCGGTCAGTGGATGAAAGAAGTTTGTGGCCTAGACAAAGACAAAGAAAACTTTGCATGGAGCTTTGATGGAGTTCCAGAGGAAAATAGTTTATTGCTTCGTTTCGGTGATATCCGCGTAGAAATTCCTTCTATTGATCTAGTATTCTATCAAGCAGAAGAATTACTCGGCACCCATGTTTATGCAAGATATGGCAAAGAATTCCCAATTCGTTTTGACTTTTTAGATACTATGGAAGGACAAAACCTTTCCTTACAAGTACACCCTACCACAGAATATATCCAAGAGACTTTTGGAATGCACTATACCCAAGATGAAAGTTATTATATCTTAGATGCCAAAGAAGATGGTATTGTCTACCTTGGACTAAAGGATGGCGTGGATAAGAATGAGATGATTTCTGATTTAACCAGTGCTCAAAATGAAAATACTATATTTGATGCTGAAAAATATATCAATATCTTTCCAGCAAATAAACATGATCACTTTTTAATTCCGGCAGGAACTCTTCACTGTTCAGGATCGAATACTATGGTACTAGAAATCAGTTCCACCCCTTATATTTTCACCTTCAAATTATGGGACTGGGATCGATTAGGAAGCGATGGATTAAAGCGTCCGATCCATATCGAACATGGAAAAGAAGTAATCGCTTGGGATCGCACCACCGATTATGTTACCAAGAACTTAGTCAATGCCATTACTGATATCCACCAAGAAGAAGGAATCAAAGAAGAAAAAACTGGACTAAGTGATAGACAAGCAATTGAAACAAGAAGACACTGGTTCTCAAAGCCAGTACTACACCACTGCAATGACAGTGTGAATGTCTTAAACTTAATTGACGGAGCCGAAGCTCTTGTAGAAAGTGTAGATGGTTCTTTTGAACCCTTCGAAGTACACTACGCGGAAACCTTTATTATTCCAGCAAGTGTTGGTTCTTACACCATCAAACCTTGGGGAACATCTATAGGAAAAGAAATCGCAACGATCAAGGCGTATATTCGCTAATAGGAGGTGCCATGACTTTAAAGCAACAAGTGACAGAAACTTTGTTAAAGCAGATAGAGACCGGTGAATATGAAGTGGGAGAACTTCTTCCTCGAGAAATAGACTTACAAGAAATCCATGGGGTAAGCCGTATTACCATTCGTGCTGCTTTAAGTGAATTAGAATTAAAAGGCTATATTGAACGTACCAAAGGAAAAGGAACCATTGTAAAAGCAAGTAAAATTGCAGAACCGCTCTTAAAAATCGAAGGTTTTACAGAGGAGATGAAACAAGTTGGCATTATCCCAACCACAAAGGATGCAAGAATTTCCCTAATTGAGGCAGATGAAGAATGTAGCAAAGCCTTAGGAATTCCACTTGGGACCAAGGTATATGAATTGGTACGTGTACGCTGTATCAACAAAGTACCAGTAGCTATCTTTAGAACCTACCTTATCTCAGATATTCCTATGAGCTTAAATAATGAGATGTATCAACACTCTCTCTATGAATATATGAGAATGAAACATGGCATTAACATCCAACGGGTAAAACAGACTATTTCAGCTAGTGTTACTGACGAAAATATGGCATTTATATTAAATTGTAAAAAGAACGAAGCCATCTTAATCCTAAAAAGAATTGGCTATGAAAAAGAAAAAGAAACTCCGATTGAATACACCATAGCAAAATATGTTGGCTCTCGGTATGAATACTATTTTGAATTAGAAAGATAATGAGG
>CAYJHO010000134.1:0-5986 GCA_964369945.1 uncultured Lachnospiraceae bacterium | reverse complement strand
TCGTCAATTAGAAGAAGAAGGATATCTTAGTCTGGATATTTTTCTAGATCAGCGAAAGCAGATGGAAGAAAAGGTTGCAGAGGGAAGATATTTTTGTATGCTATATCAATATTCTGATATCGAAGCACAGCAAAACCAATTAATTAAGAAATCACCAGAACAAAAATATATTGCCATAGACGGTCCTAAGAATTCAAATGGAGACCCCCATGAATTATTAGGAGCTGGAATCAATGGCTGGACCGTTACTTTAGTGTCGAAAAATTGTGAAGATCCAGAAAAAGCAATAGAATTTCTTACGTATCTATTAAGTGAAGAAGGGCAGAAAATAGCCTATCTAGGAGTAAAAGGGGAAATGTACTATGAAGATAATGGGAGCATTGCATTAGATCCTTATGTAGAAACCTTACTTACGACAGATAGAACACTATATGATAAAGTGTACGGGGGGAATAATACCTATTGGATGTTACAAAATAATGTCTTACAGCAGCAATGGAAGAATCAGGTAATAGAACCTTCTCAGGCTGTTAATTGGGCACTTCCTTATACAAAATATTTAGATCAATATATTTTTCATTTTGATAGCAAAAGCGAAATAGGAGAAATAGAACGAAATCTAGAGTTATTATGGGGGGAAACCTTACCACAGTTACTATTGGCAGAGACGGAAGAAGAATTTGATCAAATCTATGAAAAATTCCTAACCAAAAGAGAAGAACTAGGTATTATGATCTATCTAGATGCTTGTACAGAAATGATGAAAGAATCAAAAGAAAAATTGGGAATACAATAAAGGTGAATTATGAAATTGAATACAAAACTAAGTCTATTAGTGATAATGGGCGTTGTACTTCCTATGACAGTTTTTTATCTTATTTTTGTAAGTAATATAGAACTTAGTGCTTTTAAAGAGATGGAAGATGCCATGGAATATCAACTAGAAAGTGCAACCTTAAATATCCGGCAAAAGGTTGATGCCATTAATGTTTCCTCACAGTTTGTTCTAAGTGATCTTAGCCTATATGAATACTTACAAGATAGTTATTATAATAGAGAACGTTCCTATGAAGAGATGATAGAATTCTATGATGTAAATGTTGCATCTATGGAAAGAATGGTCAATAGTAATCCGTATCTCTATCAGATTCGTGTTTTTGCCGATAAAATTGATGAGATGATGCCAATTCTTTATACAACCGAGCGGATGGAGCGTTTAGAATGGGCGGAAGGTGGTGTTACAGAAGGTTGGAAGTTTAGCTATGTAGATACTATATTTGAGTCATTTCAAATTAATCAAGAACAAGTATTATTATCTCTAGTAACGCCTATTGAGAATAATGAGGGCATGGAAATAGGAGTGCTTGAAGTAGCAATGAAAATGGAAACAATGTTTCCAGAACTTTATCAAAGTCAAGAAAATTTTTATGCTTGTTTTATAGATGAGAATGAAAAAATATATACCAATGATTACCACCGAGTAAGAATCGGAGATTATTTGGAATTGTTAAGCGATAATAGAGAGCAAATAGAAGGTGAAAACAACACATTTTTCTTAGAAGAATCAGAAAATCAACAAATGATCCTGGGTGGAGTTCAATACATACAAGAATTAAATGGAACTTTAATTTATTTTGAAAATCTAAGCCCTACAATTGCAACATTAAATAGAGAACGTTATTTATTTTTGGTGGGTATTATATTAGGGGTTTTATTGATTATTATCATTATTGATTATGTGGTACGTAAGGTATTGTCACAATTTTATCAAGTGTTAGCTGCAATTAGGCAAGTGGGAAAAGGTAATTTAGAATTAGAAATCCCTACGGATGGTAAAGGTGAGATGGGAGAATTGAGTCTTCAAATCAATGATATGGTGACACAAATTCAAGCATTGATGCAGGATAATTTTCAAAGAGAGCTCCTTATGAAAGATTCTGAAATACGTGCACTTCAAAATCAAATTAATGCTCACTTTCTGTATAATGTATTAGAGACGATTAAAATGATGGCAGAAATTGAAGAGGAATATGTGATCAGTGACTCGATAACTTCATTGGGGAATCTACTTCGTTATAGTATGAAATGGTCCTCTCCAAAGGTTACGGTTAAGGAAGAATTAGGCTATATTCAGGATTATTTGGCTTTGTTGAATTTACGTTATGACTATGAAATTTATCTGTCTTTAAATATTCCAGAAAAGTTTTATTCTCAATTGGTACCTAAAATGTCGTTGCAGCCTATTATCGAAAATGCCATTTGCCACGGGATTGAAGAAATAGCAGAGGATACGAGTATTTATATTAAAATTTATGAAGAAGAATCGCAATGTCTGATTGAAATTACAGATGCTGGTAAGGGAATGAGCCAAGAAACATTAGAACTATTATATCAAAAGTTAAGTGGTGAAATAGAAGAGACAGGGAACCGAGGAAATGGTATTGGACTTCGTAATGTACAAGACCGAATCAAAATGGAATTTGGTGATGTATATGGTTTAGAAATAGCCTCACAAGAAGGTGCTTATACCAAAGTAAAAGTTGTATTACCATTAACAGAATAAGGGAGAAGCTAAAGGTGATTACAGTATTAATTGTGGAAGATGAAAAATTGATTCGCCAAGGTATTAAGGCAATAATACAAAGAAGTGGTGTTGAAGTAGATACCATATTAGAATGTAACAATGGAGAGTTAGCACTTGAAATGTTACAAAATAAGAAGATAGATATCTTACTAACAGATATCCATATGCCTAAGATGAATGGGATTGAATTAGTAAAGGCAATACAGCAGCTAGAAGAAAAACCATTTATTGTAGCAATTAGTGGTTATGACGATTTTTCTTATGCGGTAGAATTGCTAAGGTCAGGTGTAAAGGAATATTTGCTAAAGCCCGTGAATCGTGAACAATTGAAAACAGTATTAGAAAAGTTAGTAATAGAAATACAGTCCTTGCATCAAAAGAAAGAAGATGATAGTAGTTTCTATTTAAGTCAATTAAAGAGATTTTTATTAGAGGCTGATATGACAGAGAAAGAACGAATGGAAATCTTCACCCAATACGATCCACTTTTTGTAGAAGGAGAATATGTACTTCTTTGTAACTGTAATGGCGGTAGGGAATCTGTTAGACATTCTGAGTTTATATATATAAGTGATGTTGGCGCACATGAGATTTTCCTTGTGCAAACAGAGTTTCTAGAAGAAATCGAAGTAAGGTATTTGAGAAATAGCTTTGTAGGTAGAAGTAAAATACATAGAGGTTTGGTTTCCTTTAAAGAAGCTTTTATAGAGGCAAAAAGGGCAAGAGAGCTAGCTTTTTTGACAGAGAGAACTGTGGTTGAATTTGAAGAAGCTGCATCAATGAATGAAATGGAAGAAAAAGATATCTTGCCTCTTGTGCAATATATGGGAACTGAGAAATACAGTCAAAGCATCAAGTATTTTAGAACCTTGCTTTGGGAAGCAAAGAGAAAGAAAACATGTATACAATTGTCTTATGAAGTAAAGGAATTTTTGAAGGGGCTAGAGTATAATTATGAAGTTGCTTTTGGTGAGGATAGAGAGGAAGTAGCTCATTTGCAGGAAGTATTATCCTATGCTACTATTTCTGTTTTTGAACAGGCTTTTGTAAAATACTTAGAGACATTTGCTTCTAGGTTGCAAAAGGACTATGAAGCCTATAAAAATAAGCAAAAGATACAACAGGCACTATTATATATTCATGAGCATTTTAATGAAGATATTAATATGGCTGTTGTATCCAACTATATCTCTATGAACTATTCTTTGTTTTCTTTGGCCTTTAAACAACATACGGGACATAATTTTGTAAATTATTTAAAGTCCATTCGTATGAAAGAAGCAAAGCGGTTCTTAGAAGAAACAGAATACAAAATTTTTGAAATCAGTAATATGGTGGGTTATGAAAATGAAAAGCACTTTATGAAGAGCTTTAAAGCTACTTATGGAGTATCACCTACTGAGTTTCGCAAAAATTCAAATTTAAAGTAAATTTTGATGAGCCTGATCCATGCTAGAGAGCAAAGTTTCTTGCGTATAGTCACTAAGCGCAAGAAAACTATGATTACATTGTATGGAATAAGGCTTATTTTGTAGTTTGACATAGTGGTCTAAATAGTTTTGTATATTTTCGAGAGTGGTCTTTATGGTAGTTTCCATTGGTGTAGCAAGGAGGAGGAAAAACTGCTCCCCGTGGTAACGTGTGATTGCAACTTGCTCCCTTGCGCTTCTCTCGATTGCTTTTGCAAAGACCTGAATAGAAAACTGCCCTTCTTCTAAACCAAAGCTTTTGGAAATTTCTTTAAAGTTAGAGAATTCTAATGCTAAAAGGCTTAGAGGAATTTGCTTTGCTTTTCCTTCTTCCAGCATAAGCTTTGCGTAGCTCAAAAAGCCTTGCTTATTAAAAAAACCACTGAGCTCATCGCGATAGTAAATATCAAACAATCTATTTTCCATAGTCTGCATGTGTTTGTATTCACTGATATTGTTTAACATGCAATTAATATTTCTCAAAAAGTTAACAAAATTAAATGGGTAGTAAATTTCATTATTTTCATATGCAAAGGATACAAAACCAAACTCCTTCTCGCAAAAATAGAGTGGAGAAAAAATGCGTACCGCGACATCTCTTACTGATAGAAATTGTGAAACAGCACTTAAACTAGTAAAAGAATGTTCAGGCAGTCGATTGGAATTTTGAATTCCTAATTTAAGTTGGTAGTTATTTGTATCATAATCATCTTCATCTTCTTGTTGAAAAGGATTAGAAGATTGGATGTAATCCCAATTAGAATAAAGGAATAGATGAAAGTGCTTAAATTTTTGCTTTTCTAAGATATACGTAGTAAGCGAATCCATAGCTAGTTCTAAATCGGTAGCATGTAGTAGTAAGGTGCCAATATTTATTTGTTCAAGTATCTCAGCTTCTAGGCGATCCGTCTTTTCCTTTAGGTGGTTAGAAAAATTAATATTACTAATGGTGTCCGAATAGGAACAACCGCAGGAGTTTCGATAAATAGGTTTAGCTTTTACATAGCTCTTAGCTGGAATCGTAACTCCCTGTTCTATCTGTTGCACCAATAAATCAACAGCAGTTTCTCCTAATTCAAAGGATGGGAAGGTAATGGTAGAAAGTGCTGGTTCAATATGCTGACCAAAGTCTAAATTATCACAAGCACACACTGCAATTTGTTCTGGTATAGAAAATCCAAGTTGTTGTAAGTGTTCCATCGCAATAAAAGCCATACTATCATTATAGCAAAGGATGGCATCTGCAGGGGAATCAACTTGATTCATGATTGCTTCCACAGCAGCGTGGATAGAACTTTTATCATAGCTAGCTTGAAAGCAAGGATAGTTTGATGGGTTAAGATTAAAATCTAGCAGAGATTGTTCGTAGATTACTCTTCGTGCATGGGAGACTTGTGTTTCCATCTGGTTTCCTAGATAATAAATATGCTTTTTCTCGTGTACTTGTATTAAATGCTCTATCATATCTGCAAAGACAGAACTATTATCTAGATTGATCGATGGAAATCTAGTATTAGATGGATTGATATCTATGATTGGGAGTTTGGTTGTACTTAAATGAGTGTAGAGTGCCTCCTCGAGTTCCTTGACTAAATAGGTTCCAGAACTTACTAAGATTCCGTCATAAAAGTCATTGGAGAAAAAACGGAAAATACTACTTTCCCCTGCGCAGTACTCTCGTGATATCATCTCATCATTGGAGTGAAAAAAATCTACTGAGTAGCCTAATTTCTTTGCACTATCAATAATGCCTTGGCAGAGTTTGTGCTGGAAATCTCCATAAATATGTGAGATAAAAACTGCTAATTTATATTTCTTGTTCATGTCATTCCTCCCCATTGGTTTCTTAAAATATTTTAGCATGGAAAATGAAAAAATACTATATGAAAAAAAAGTTTTTATGTTATACTGTAATATATAATTTGTTATGGAG
>CAYJHO010000133.1:0-5992 GCA_964369945.1 uncultured Lachnospiraceae bacterium | reverse complement strand
CATACCGTTTAAAATTCGTCTGCATGCTTACTCTCCTTTTCCAATCTAAATATGATTGATTCTAATTATATATTAGTTACCTTAAACATACTTTAAATTTATTTTAGTTATATCATTATGCTACTTTTAAAAATAAACAGAAATTACAATTTCTTTACCCGTTTTACTTTCTGCCTGAATCTTAGCCCCATGTTGATCGCAAATAGATTTTGCAATAGAAAGACCAATTCCAAATCCCTTTATTTCACTATTTCTTGATTGATCTTCTCTGTAAAAACGCTCAAACCAATGGTTGTACTTTCCTACTTTTATACTGTTACATGAATTTTCAATACATAGAACCTTTTTATTTCCAAGTGTAAATAATTCCACTTTCATATAACCCGCACTATATTTTATTGCATTTTCAATCAGCAAACACAATAGTTTTTGTATATATTTTTCATTTCCTAGGTAAACAAGATTAGATTTAATTTCAGAATCTAATGCGATGCCTTCTTTTTGAATTCTAGAAGAAAACTCGGCTAATGTATCGTTCACTACATTAGATAGTGTAAAAGTCTCTTTTGGCATAGTTACTCCCGATTCTTCCAATCTAGTAAGAGAAATCAAGTCTTCTACTAATAAATTTAACCTAGTAGTTTGTGACTTTATACTCTCCGTCCATTCACCTTCTCCATAATCAAGCTCTAAGACTTCACAATCCGCCTTTATAATCGATAGTGGAGTTTTGAATTCATGGCTTACATCCGTTATAAATCTCTTTTGCTTTTCGTAACTCTTTACAATTGGAGAAACTGCTTTCTTAGATAGTAAGCAGGACAATATAAATATAAAAACGATAGCTAGTCCTACTATGAGAACTGAGGAAATTACATATTTTTCGAAATTCATGATATCCTTTTCTATATCCAAGAATATATACGTATAGCCAACTGGATTTTCTACTTTTTGAAATCTAAAATTGTCAATAATTCCTATACTTTCCCCTTTAGATGCAAGGATTTGAATATAAGAAGTTGCATCATTTGCAGAAATAGAACTAATGTTTTTTGTGTCAATTACCTCTACCTTGTTCTCGCTATCTGTATGAACAACGAAAAAACGAGTTGTAAATGCAAATTCTTTTGGGAGTATAGGATGACTTTTTTCTTCTGTAATAAGTAATCCATCGTGAACGAGCAATTCTAATACCTGATCAGAATATGATAGCATTGCGCTATAGTTTATGATATTAATTGCCATTCCTATAAAAAGTAAAACTATACTACTAATTAATGTCGTAAGTAGAACAAATTTTCTCTGCAGTTTTCTTAACATTTCACACCTCCAAAGAGTACCCAGTATTTCTAGTGGCCTTAATTTTCACTGTCGATTCTAGTAAGACAAGCTTCTTTCTTAGATACGAAATATAGACCCACACTACATTAATCTCTGTTTCGCTGTCATATCCCCAAATTTTTTCTAGAAAACGTTCCGTTGGAATAATCTGCCCAACATTTGACATTAACATTTCTATCATCTGAAATTCTTTATTAGCGAGCTTTATTTTATTTTTCTCTGTATAGAGTTCAAAGGTTCTTTGGTTTAGTTTTAAATCTCCTACCTGTAAAATAGAGGAGGTATTATCTCCTGTAATTCTCGTAATTGCTCTAATTCTAGCTAAAAGTTCTTTTGTATCAAATGGTTTTGTAAGATAATCATTTGCTCCTAAGTCTAGTCCTATCACCTTATCTTCTACTTGTGATTTTGCTGTCAATAATATTACAGGAGTAATATTTCCACTTTTACGCAATTTTTTTAAAACAGTTAAGCCATCCATTTTCGGCATCATAATATCCATAATCACTGCATCATAGTTCTCTATTTCTAAATAACTCCACGCTTCTTCCCCATCATAAACAGCATCCACTGAATAGTGATAATGCTTTAAAATCCGTACTAGCGCATTCGATAATTCTCTTTCGTCTTCACATAATAATAATCTCATTTCGACACCTCTTTATCATCATATTCCCTAAAACTTAACTGTACCTTAAAATTAGCTTCTCTTTTTATTATCTCAAACTATGTGTTTTTTTGCTACTACTTTTCAATTTTTCAAATAATAGCAATTTATGTAAAAATTTAATTGTTAGTTTCTAAAATAAATGATACTATACACATATAGTCGAATTTTACTAAGGAGGAGCATGTTATGCATAAACCTGATTTTTCTAAACCAGAAGTATTACTTTGTATCTATCGAAGTCTTTTTATTACAGCCTTCTTGTTTCTAGCTTTTTTTCTTTCACACCTAGTAGATAATAGAATCTGGGCAACTTCATTAGCTGCAACTTCATTTATTGTATTTGCCTTTCCAAAGGCTGATTCCGTTCGTACCCGCGTGGTGATAGGGGGTTACACTTCTGCTTGTATTTTCGGAGTACTTGCTTCCTTCTTAGTTCCACTTTTTTCCTACGAATATTGGACTACATTAATTCTTTGTTCATTGGCTGTATTTTTGACTACTTTAGCCATGACCTTATTTGATTTCGAACATCCTCCAGCTGCTGCATTAGCCATTAGTCTTGTATTATCAGAACATGCCTTTCGCTTAGCACTAGTCTCTATGTTTAGTGTTATTTTACTTTGCTTCCTAAAGAAACCAGTAGCTATCCTTTTATTGAAAAACTCTCATAAAAAGCCGAAATAGAAACATATATCTAACATCCTATTTTGTACTGTTTACATTAAATAACAATAAAAACCTCCGGGATATAAACCGAAGGTTTTTTTATTTATAAATTTATTTGTCTTTACATTTGTAGAAGTTTATCTGAGAAATGTATACTCTTATCCTTGATTCCATGCAGTTCAAAAATTACTATTGTATTATTCCCTTGTTTCAAGATCGGAGCTGGAATATAAATAGTTGCTGTAGGCCCTATCTCCCAATAGCGACCTAAATTTATACCATTTACAAAAACCACACCCTTGGTCAGTGTATCTGTTTTTAAGAAGGTGTCTTTTGGAACTTCATTGATGGATAATATTCCCTTATAAAAAACTGGAGTATCTGCCATAGTTTCCAAAGCATCTGTATACTGCAAACTAGAAAGATCTTTTAATGGCAATGGATAGATTTCCCATCCATGTATGATTTGATTTTCTAGGCGTACTTGTTGTGTTATACCTTTTCTATCATGAAGTTTTGGTCCATAATTTACTCTCCCCATATTTTCAACCAATATATCAAGAATAACTTTCTCTCCAGCCTTCACCTCTATTTCCACCTTGTCATTCGTACCCATTCTACACTTTATACCTTTAAGTTCACCATTTACATAAATCAAAGCCCTATCATGAACATCATCAATATACAGCTCTCGCTTTTCTTGCTCATAATCAAGAACAGTACGATAAAGAATAAAACCAAAAGCTTGATTTACTTGTTCCATAGTAGAAATATAACTTTGGTAAATAGGATTTGAAATACGATCTAATTGATGGAATAAAGGAGCTGATTTTTCTAACTTAACACTTTGATAAGCAGTACTTGGAATATTTTGAACTGGTATGCTGTCCGTTTCAAAGCCGTATTTTTGTAACACTTCTTTTACTGCATGATACTTAGCCGTTATATTTCCATTTTCAGTTAATAAACAATCATAGTCATAGCTTGTAACAGTAGGTTGAATCACATCTTGGAAATTGGCACCATTGTAAAAATTGAAATTGGTTCCACCATGGAACATATAGAAATTAACACTTCCTCCTACTTTTAGCATATATTCTAATTCTTCTGCTACACTCTTAGCGTCCCTTGTAATATGTTGGTCTCCCCAATGATCGAACCAACCATTCCAAAACTCGCCACACATAAGTGGGGCATCCCCTTGATGCTTCTTTAATTGTGAGAAATTATGCTCTGCTCTTGAACCAAAATTAACTATTTTGAATACCTCTGGCAAAGTTCCACCTCCAAGCATCCAATCACATTCTCCATCAGAAGTAAAACGTAATACATCGCAACCTAAATCTATCATAAGATCTTCAATAAAGCGTAGGTACTTTTTATCGTTTCCATAGCTACCATACTCATTTTCTACTTGCATTGCTATTACATTTCCTCCATTTGTTGATAAAAATGGCTTGATAACTTTCATAACTTCCTTGTAATAAGAAGACACTTTTTCTAAATAGGGTTCATAGTAACAACGTAATTTCATGTTCATATCTTTCAGTAGCCAGTATGGAAAACCACCAAACTCCCATTCTGCACAAATATATGGACCTGGTCTCACAATGACATATAAATCTAATGTAGTAGCAATTTCTATAAATCTAGCAATATCGAGTATTCCGCTAAAGTCAAACTCCCCCTCTTCCGCTTCATGCAAATTCCAGGGCATATAGGTTTCTACTGTATTAAAACCACAACTTTTCAATTTAGTAAGTCGATCTTCCCAATATTCAGGTACGGTTCTAAAATAATGAATAGCGCCTGAAATAATTTGAATCTTTTCTTCTCCTATGTAAAAGCTATCCCCTTTGTATGTTAAATTCTTCACTCTAATCCCTCACTCTATTGTTTATTTTTGCTTGCATGTTTAGATTCGTACATTTTTCTGTCTGCTTGTTCGATAACTTTAGAAAAATTTCCTTCTGTATCAATAGATTTTGCAAATCCATAACTAAATTTGATATCCATTGTAATCTGACCTATCGTAACTGGAACAAGTTGTATCTCATGTAATCGCCTACAAAACTTTGAAATAGCTTCTGTTGTTATAGTTTTTGGTAACACTACAAGAAACTCATCTCCACCCATTCGAATAATAAAATCTGTTTCTCTTATAATAGATTTTAATTTATGGCTAAAATAAATCAAAACCTCATCCCCTACATCATGCCCATAAGTATCATTTATTGGTTTAAAATCATTTAAATCTATGTAAACAACTGTATAATCCATCTTATTTAACTGGAACTCATTTTGAAGATAATCTAATAATTTCCGATTATTCAAGCCTGTTAATTTATCTAGGTAAATTTCTTTATTGGCTTTTTTTAACTTGTTTTCCATTTTTTAATATATCGTAGAACTAGAAAAGAAAGGGTGTATCCAAATAACAAAAAAGCTATTGTGGTAAGATAAATAGTTCCCGTATTTTTTTGTTCAATTCCAAAACTCCAATTGCCATTTGGAAGTTCGATTTCAATCCACTTTGCTAAATCAACCTCAAAACCTTCTGATTCACTGATTAGCTTTGTATCTAATCCATTCACAGTTGCAAGTAATTGATATCTATAATCTGACTTATCGTAGGCTGCCACATTAATTCGATCTAGCAATACAGATTTATCCATAACCACAGCAACAAATCCCCAAAACTCTCCTTCTACATAAACGGCTTTTCGCATAATAAAGGCTTCACCACCTTGTGTGAGTTCATATGGACCAGACATAATAACTTCTCTAGTTTCCATTGCTATTTGTGCTTCTATTGTCCTATCAGGTATTTCAAAAACATTATCCCCTATTACCTGTTCGTTTCCCTCTATTGGATAAACGTATTCAACAATACCATTGGGTAAAATAGTAACATTTCGGTATCCATAATTCTCAATCAATGGAGAAAAAATAGCATCTAACGTCTCAAAATCACCTTCATCATATTCGGCAATTGTTATTTGTTCTACCATCTCTACACTATGATACAGATTATGAATAATTGCCATCAATTGTTTGTCTGTTTGCTCGATTAAAATATCTAACTTTTCACTATTATATTGGGTTTGCATTTTCATGATACTGTAGGCTAAAAAACTAGTTGTTATAATCAAAATGACAAATATACAATTTGAAATGCGAATTTTTTTCATCCTTTATACCATCCTTACCATTTTTCTTTCTTTAATTATTTAATTATAACATGTAAATCAAGCTCTGTTGAAGTTTTATTGTATATTCTCCTCCTGTTTTCTGACAAATCATTTTAAACTTATT
>CAYJHO010000132.1:3279-6169 GCA_964369945.1 uncultured Lachnospiraceae bacterium | reverse complement strand
GGAGTCGTTTCCATTTTCCAAAATCCTAAACTCTGAATATCGGTAGCATCTAAATAAATACTTGGATATAAGTTAGTATTTTCACTAACTGCAACCACTCCACTCTTTTGAACTAGATGTACCTTTGTGGTATATTCCCCTGTTTCATAAGGAAGGGTTGGTAGAGTGAATTGTTGCACTTTGTTATTACTAAAATTGGTCTTATAGATGCTTTCTCCATTACGATATAATTCGAAATAACTATTTGCTAAATCAATATCTCCTGCATTAAAACTTGCTTCTTTTGTATTATTTACGGTAAAGGAATAGGTATAACCTGCAATGGATGCTGGCTGTAGAGCTGTAGGGTCTACCATTTCCCCACTGGTTGTTGTCATTTTTGCATCCACTACTTCATAAGCAGCTACACTTGGTGCAAAGGCAACCGTTCCTAATTCACGTTTTACATAGCCATCTATGTTTTCTTTAGAATAGCTAGCTCCCACAACAGGAATCAATTCGCCATCGCTGAAAACTCCTTCTACACTAAGGGATACATTTCCATACAAGGTGGTTGGGTCTATGGCCATTGCTTCCTCAGTGGCATAGCTACCATCTTCGTTATAACTTACCTTATACCAGGTCTGCCCTAGACTGTTAAACACATCCACGGTTGCACCGCTAGTCACTGGTAATACATAGGTATCACTAGCTTTGGTAAGGGTAATCAGTCCATAAGCCACTTTCTCATCTTGGCTTTGCACTGGAATCTCTACATTTACACTAGGTGCCATACTAGGTACTAGTAAATTACCAACGCTTGTAATATTCATCTTTACATTGGATTGGCTAGTTGATTCTTCGTGTATGGTTTGATTTCCATTGGCATCTGTTACTGTAAGGGCAATTCTTGCACTGAATTCATCGGCTTGAGCTACTATAGCTTGTTCTATGATAACAACACCGTCTATCACATTTGCTGGCTGATCTAATACATCATTATTTGCATTGTATACACTATACTGAGCTGTCACAGGGCTTGCATCTGTTATGGTAAACTGTGCCTTTACTTTTCCATCTTCAATAATGATAGAGTCTGTAGCTACCACCGGTTTGTCCCAATCTTGATTCATCTCCTCTATCTGGAACTCTGCACTAAGCACATTACCTGCAATATCTGGTACCACAAGGCTTAGTCTTGCATTGCTTAGGGTGCTTGTTACTTCAGGCATTTTAATTTTTAAGTTTAAGGTTTCTTTATTTACATTCACTAAATCAAAAGATATCGGGGTTTCATTTAATATGGCTTCGTTCCATGTAACTTCGCCCACTTCTTCTTGTTCACCTATGGAATAAGCATAGCTTAAACTATCTCCAAGATAATCTCCCATAAGTCGAATCGTTGCTTGTTCTGTTTGTAGTCCAGAAACTAAGCCTTCACCATCTGAAATTTCAACGCTTATATCATAGACAATTTCACCATCATTCTCACTCTTTACCGTAATTGCTTGCGCAGTTGGTGGTAGAGAATCTATGTAAAACTTCTCCTCTGGCACTTGGAATACAGCCTGATTTTCCACATGGTTTCCATAAGCATCATGGATTTTAAAGGAGCTATTTCCCATTTCAAGTGCAACACCTCTTACATAGGTTCCATCTGTAATAGTCATGCCTTCCTGAATTTCAAAATCAGCAAAAACAAGTAGACCTGTACTTTCATGATTAGCCTGCTTTTCAGTATTGGTAGCCGCCGTGATTGGCACTTTCACGGTTTCCCCATTTGCATCCTTTACATTAAGTAGCAAATATAAGGTATCACTAAGATCAACCACCGTCTTGTCCGGATATACTTGGCCATGGCTTACTTCTCGCATAAGACGGGAAGGTGGATTTTCACCTTCGTTTCCCTTAACTTCTATCGCGAAACTTAATTCATCGTCTGTTCCTGCAAAAACTTCTTCCCGATTCAACCCATCCGGGAAACTATCCGCAGTAACCTCTACTATGTTTGGATTCGTTGTCATACTTCCAGATACACTTTGTGCGGAGTTATAAGGAGATTTTGCAGCGCCTTCTATGTTATAATCCAATAGATTTATCGTCTTTAATGGATTTCCTGCATAATCGGTAAAAGGGTAATAAGTACTACTGGTTTCAATATACTCGTATAGACCTTGATAGGAACCACGTATATAATCTTGATCATGGGCACCATTACGTTTCCCCTCTTCATCAAAACCATAGGTTTTGATATTAGATCCTGACTTGTGATCCCCTAAATTAATACTTTCTACTACATAGTTTCCAAAAGCAATAGGCTGATCATAAAGCTCATTTAGGTTCAAATGAAACAACAAACTTCTTTCATCATGATTAAAGGCAATTAATTCTGCTGGTACACTAACTGTAATGCTCGTGCTAGTGCCACTTAGATCTGCAGTTAGTGTATAAGGATCAGATCCATTTAGGAGATGACTCTCGATTTGATCTATATCTGCAAAACGTAAGACTTCGTCAAACTCTACCTCGATATAATTTCCGTTTACTACCACGTTTTCTATCTGTGGCATCTGCCCATCATAAAGATAAGAAGAATATCCCCAGATACCACCATTCACAGTGTGGTATCCTGTGGACGCACTAATATCCATGTTAGAAAGACTTGCTTGACTTAAATAACCATCCAGGGTAATGCTTTCGTTACTAATAAAATCACTATTATAATAACTTGGCCAGCTGGCTACTTTATAAAACCGATCGGTTGATGTTGCTACGATCATACTTGCTGTTTTTTCTTGCTTCGTTTGCAAGGATCCTGTCGCATGCACGATATGTTGTACATTGTTCCAAGTAATTAGCTCCTCTGCAAAAGGTCCATCCGTAAAATGGCCTGTCTCTTTTGTCGTCATCT
>CAYJHO010000132.1:0-3179 GCA_964369945.1 uncultured Lachnospiraceae bacterium | reverse complement strand
GATTTCAGCTAAGTCATACCATCCGTCAGCACTACTATAATTAGTGCTCAAAAACTTCCCTATATCCAAGTCATTGTAAGGGTCTTTGAAGTAAAGTTCATGGATATTCTCACCACTAGTTGCTGTAACGGGAAGACTTACTATAGGGAGCATTCCAAGCACCATGCTAATTGTAAGTAGTGCCGACATACTTTTGTTCTTTATTTTCTTCATTTGTTCCTCCTATCTTCTTTTTCCTTAAATTCAATACAGAGTTGCGTGACAATTCCCATGCTTTTCTCTCCAATATTGCGAATGGCTGCAATTTCTCCTGGCGACTCGCGGTAGATTTTGCATAAGTCCTCCATTAACACAATATTTTCTCTTCGTAGAGCTACCGAAATACGTTGTAGTTCCGATTTACTACTCGAAAAACTCCCTTCAAAACTAGAAAAGTAGTCCTTTATCGTCATCAAATATTGCCACCTCCTATCCTTTGTATACCAATACAGCAAAATATCTTTCTTTGTCACTATTATTATATTCTTTTTATATATTTTTTCTACTACTAAACACCACATTAAACTTGACGAAATTCGTACTTGACAAATTGACTTGTTTATGCATGAGTGATACACTAAAAGAGAAAGAAAGGTGGTTTGAAAACATGGACGAGATATTACAAATTGCTATTTGTGAAGACACACAGTCAGAGCAAGAAAGACTCCTCTCCCTTTTGCATCAAGCTTCTATCCAAAATCAAGCGATACACTATGAGAGTGGAGAACAATTGCTATCTGAATATATGGTGGGGAAATTTGACTTGCTCCTAATGGATATTTATATGAGTGGTATGACAGGGCTTGAAACCTCCAAGAAAATCCGCGAAATAGATAGAGATATTCCACTAGCTTTTGTTACTGCTAGCACGGAACATACCTTAGAGAGCTATCGCCTCAATGCTTTAAAATATATTGAAAAACCGTACAACACTGAGGATATTAATGAAATGCTAGAGCTTGCCCTTATGAAAAAGCAAAGTGCAAGCGGTCTTGTGATACAAAAGAATAAAATAAAGTCCAAAATCCCATTTTCTAAGATCCTTTACCTGGAGCAGAAAAACAGGCAGGTACTGATTGCCTTATACTCTAGAGAACTTATCTGTGTCTATGATAAATTAAGTGACCTGTTGCCCCAACTTGATGGAGAACTATTTTTCCATTGCCACAAAAGCTATGCTGTGCATCTACCTTTTATTTCTGGGATTGACAAGGATTTGCGCTGTTTCGTTTTGATCGATGGGAAAAACATTCCGATTCGTCGTGAACTGATGGGAAAAGCGAAGAAAGAGTTAGAACGTTACTTATCGGAAAGGACAAGAGGGCTAACTTCATGAATAAACAAAAGCTAATTACTGTTCTTTGTCTATCCCTTTTACTGTTTATGACCTTCCTTCTAGTTATCTCTGCCATTGGATATGTAATTGTTGACCGCAAAGTAGAATCTGTAAGTTTTGTAGATGTTGTAACTGCGACGATAGAAGAGGACGAGCCAATCATGCTCCACTTGCCTTACAGCTTTTCTTCGCTATCTGAAAGAAGCCTTGTTACCATAGAAGCTATCATATCACCAAAGGCTGATGATGTTCTTTATATGAAGTCTGTCTATTCCCCTGGGAAGTTTTATATCGATGATAGACTTATTTATGAGTTTGGAAAAGCCAGCAATTACCCGTCTTTTATGATGGATCCTGCTACAGAGGTTATTATGTTAAATCCTGAGGGAAACGGGGATGAAGTAACCATGAGAATAGAGTTTTTATCCCCTGTGACAAGAGATGTTTTGACCCTACACCCTCCGATCATAGGTAACACCTTAGATGTATTACTAGTACTTTCTCAGAGACTAGGGCTGACCTTTATGTTTTCACTGATACAGATTATGGTTGGATTGCTTCTGCTTCTTGTCTCACTTTTAGTCTTTCTTTTTGCAAGAAAAGGAACTTTAGTCTTTTGGCTTGGATTATTTTCTTTGACCACCGGACTATGGGCCTTTGGCGAAAGTGATTTTACAGGGCTTATGGTGGAGAACTCAACTATGCTCTATTTGTTTGCATTCTTGGGTCTATTTATCTTCCCAATCCCTTTGCTCCATTTTGCTAGAACCACTATAAACTTTAGAAATGCGAAGCCTATTTTGTACCTTGCCCATACAATGACCATCCTAGTGATCGTAGCACTGCTATTACAACTGACTGCAACGGTTCCACTTTCTAGTAGTATGTACCTGTTCCATATCGGTACTCCACTTATACTGATCTTCTTAGCAGGCTATGTCATGAATGAAGCAATACGCTATGGTACCGTAAATGCGAAGCGTTTGATTCTTCCTATCAGTGTACTTGCGCTCTCTGCCTCATTAGAGACCTTTAATTACTCTATTAGGCTTACTTATACCTTTGCCTCTATTTTCCAACTAGGAATTTTGTTCTTTACTGGATTTGCAAGCATAGCAGTAGGACTTTACCTAAGAGACACCCTTCGGATGCATTCCGAGAAAATGCAACTTGCTTTTGAAAAGAATTTGTTAGAAATACAGATAAGTGAGCAAACAACACGTACAACTCTTATTTCTGAAAAAGAAACTGCATTAAAACTTCAAAGACACGATTTACACCATCAGCTTTATTCTATACAAGGACTTATAAGAGAAGATAATCCAAAACTAAAGCAATATCTTGAAACTTTATTAAATCAACTACCAAGTAGTCAAGAAATATACTGTGAAAATGTGGCTGTAAATTCTATCCTTTCTCACTATATAACAGAGTGTAAGGCTTGTGGCATTGAAGTTTCACTCCACCTAAGCATCCCTATGGAGAGTCCTCATATTACAGATAGTAGTTTAAGTGTTATCTTGGGAAATCTCATAGAAAATGCCATAGAAGCTTGTAATCGAATGTCTGAAGGGCGAAAGTTTATCAAGTTAAACAGCACCTTACAGTCAGGACTTTTAACCATCACAATGGAAAATAGTTTTGACGGCATACTAAGACAGGCACACAATAAGATCTACTCTTCAAAGCGCGATGATTTTGGCCTAGGACTTTCCTCTATTCGAACAGTGGCTCAAGCAAGTGGTGGTGACTGTGATTTCCATGCTGAGGGCAAGGTTTTTGTTTCTCTTGTATATGTAAGAAT
>CAYJHO010000131.1:0-6209 GCA_964369945.1 uncultured Lachnospiraceae bacterium | reverse complement strand
GGCCTTGCAAAAGGTAAAAGTATTATGCTTATCGAAATTTGCCTTCGTTCGTACACTAGCTCAAGTGTGAGAGAAACAGCAACGATGTTAGGTTGTGAAGAATCCTTCATAGAAAAAATATATAAATTAATAAAAGACGAGGGACTCATAGATGCAGAAGCAATCTATGAGAGACTCTCAAACTCTAATAATTAATCTCAAGGCTATATCTTGCTTAAATGCTTGGTATAGCCTTATTTTATTAGAGTCCCCAAGGTGAATCTAAAATTTGGAAAAATAATTTTATTTTTTTGTAGCTTTTTAGTATTTGGAAAAGTGTTACTAGTGTAGCAGCGGAAAGGATGAGCGTATATTTGATAACAAGGGAGGGAGTGTATGATAGAAAATAGCATGTGCGGAAATGCATCCATCGAGCACATCATTCAAATCTATGGAGATATGATTTACAAGTTAGCTTTTGCAAAAACAGGGAATATGCATGATGCAGACGATGTTTTTCAAGAAGTGTTTCTTAGATATTTGAAAAAAAGTCCTGCATTTAATGATGAGGAACACAGAAAGGCATGGCTCATTAGAGTGACTGTGAATTATTGCAACAGTTTTTTTAATTCATGGTGGAAGAGAAATACGACACAAATAGATCTTGATTTTACGAATGAAACGCAAGATGATAAAGGACTAATAGAAGAAATTAGAAAGTTGCCACAAAAATATAGGGAAGTTATACATTTGTTTTACTACGAAGATATGTCTATTCGTGAAATTTCAAAAATTTTAGATAGACAAGAATCTACAGTTCGCACACAACTTACGAGGGCAAGAAATATTGTTAAAGAATTGATCAAGGAGGAGGATTATGTTTAAAGATCATTATAAGGAAGCGTTCAAGGATATTTCACCGAGCAATGAATTAGTGCAAAAAGTAATAGAAAATACCTCAAGAAAGGGCAAGGAAACAAGGAAGAATATTATGAAGAGTATAACCATATCCGCAGCAGCAATTGTACTTATTTTTATTGCTAGTATAAACATAAGTCCTGCATTTGCAAATAGTTTGGATGAAATCCCGGTATTAGGGAGCATTACAAAAGTCTTATCATTTCGAAACTATTCAGAAGATGCCACTGATTACAATATATTGGTAAATCATCCGATGGTAGATGGAGCTATAGAAACAAATCAAATTATTACCGAAACGATTGAAGAATATAAGGTTTCCGCAGAACAAAGTATAGCAGAATATAAAGATGCCTATATTTCTACAGGTGGAACAGAAGAAGGTTTTATTGCAAAAGACATTAAAGTAGTAATTGACTATGAAGTAAAAGCAGATAACGAAAACTACATTTCCTTTGTGTTAGAAATGTATGAAAGCTGGACAGCTTCTAGTGCAGTTTATAAATACTATAATTTAGATAGCAAGACAGGTGAGAAACTGACCCTAGCAGACTTCCTAGGGGATCATTACATTGAGGTTGCAAATAGTAGTATAAGGAAACAAATGGAAGAGACAGATTTTGAAGTAAGTAGTAGCGGCTTTGAAACAATTACAGATGATACCGCATTTTATATTAACGAAAGTGGAAATCCTGTTATAGTTTTTGAGAAATATGAAATTGCCTCTGGTGCCGTAGGCAGACCTGAATTTGAAATAACCAAAACCAATATAAATGGCTCAAATCAGCCAGAAAACTATAGCGTAGAGCAGCAGATCTATGAAAGTGAAGATGCACAGATTTTGGTGAGATATCCAGAACTTCAAAATTATAAAGGCGCTTTATTACAAGATTATATCAATCAAAGTATTTTTCAATTTGTAGATATATTTAAACAAGGAGGTAGCTACCAGCTGGCTCAAATTGAGTACACCATTGAGAGAAGTGATGACAATTACTTGAGTATATTGTTTGTTGGTACTGCTGAACTCAGTGGTTATGAAAAGGAAGTAAATATTTTTAAAACACTTACTTTTGATTTAGCAACGAGTAACGAAATAACGTTTGAAAATTTTGTTACAGATCCTATTGCCTTGAAAACTATTTTAGAAGAGATAGATGGAAAGACTCTAGAGTATGAGGGGATGAGTGTTTATTTTAATCAAGAAGGAGCTGTGTTTTACTATATGCCTCTAGATGATAGTGCAGGCTATTTCAGTCAAATAGCAGTACCCTTTGAGAAAATCCAATCTGTTGTTACTTTTGACTTTGGAGAAAAGCCTGCAAGCTAATTCTATATTCTTTGATCAACCAGTGAGTGCTAGTATAATATTTTGATAACTTAATTGAAGTATTATATAGAAATAGAATCGAACCTAGTAATCAGAGAAAAGAGGGCAAGGATAATGAGATTTAATAGAGCAGATTTAGAAGTTTCCTATACGGAAAAAGCAAGGGCTAAGAAAGTTTTGTTTCTTGGTAATAGCCATACCTATTTTAATGATATGCCATATTATGCAGAGTATATTTCGAAAAGCTGCGGTATAGATGGGATAGCGATAAAAGCTACTATGCTTGCAGATGGGGGACGTAGTTTGAAATGGCACGCTACACAGAAGGATGTACGATATAATATTATTTACGGGGAGTATGATTTTATTATTTTCCAAAACAATGCACACCCCTTTGATGGATATGAGGAGCTAAGGGAAGGAACAGAGCAATTGTTAAGTTTTGTGGAGCAAGCAGTTAAAAAGCCAACCATTGTTATGTATATGACATGGAGCAAAAAGGAAAATCCAGAGGATTTTAAAGAGATGCGCGACGCTTATCGCAAGATTGCCAATGACTTTAAGCTAAAACTTGCTCCAGTAGGCGAGAACTTTTATGAGATAAATGCGAATTATAATACAGAGTTATATGATAGCGATGGTGCTCATACTTCGAAGTTTGGTGCATATATTGCAGCCTTAACGATAGTAGAGAGTCTATTTGAGGTAAAGATTCACGAATTTCCAAAGAAAATAGACTTTGGAAATCGTGAGTTATATAGCCTTAGTAATATAGAAATGGATTGTATAGAAAATATGAAGTTAAGAAAAGGTCTTGTGGAATAAAACACAAGGCCTATTTCCTATTTCATCATTGTACTCTTCTAAAGTTTGAAATTCAAGTATATAAATTCTTTATAACATATATTCTCATTTGTAGTTGAATGGGAAAAAGAATCGTAGTAAAATTAGATCATATTAGTGTATGGGAGGAAGAAATAAATGAGTAAATATATTGTACTTTTTGAGGTGACACCAAAAGATGAGGGAAATGGAAGCAATGCATGCAAGGAAAGATATTTAGAACTAGCCGCTATGTTAAAGCCTATGCTGGTAGGCTTTGATGGTTTTCTTTCTGCAGAAAGATTTCAAAGTTTGACCAATGAGGGGAAACTTTTGTCAATGAATGTATGGGAAAGTGAAGAAGCAATGACCAAATGGAGGACAATGGCGGAACATAGGATGAGCCAGCTAGAAGGAAAGACCAAGCTATTTGAGAGCTACAGAATTTCGGTAACAGAAGTGATTCGGGAGTATACCAGTCAGGATAGAGAAGAAACTCCGATAGATTCTAAGGAGTACTTTGGCGAATAGATAGATGTCACGAGGTGGAATATGATAATAAGTGCAACAAGAAGAACAGATATCCCTTCTTATTATGGAGAGTGGTTTATAAATCGATTAAAAGAAGGGTATGTGCTGATTCAAAATCCGTATAACAAAGGGCGTTACTCAAAAGCTATTTTAACAAGGGATGCGGTGGATATTATAGTCTTTTGGACAAAGAATCCAATACCCTTTATGAAGTTCTTGCCAATCATAGAAGAGATGGGGTATCCTTACTATTTTCAGTTTACTCTAACGCCTTATGGGAAAGAAACCGAAACAGGATTGCCAAGCAAAGAAGAGTTACTAGAAGCCTTCCTTACCTTAAGCAAAAGGATAGGAAAGAAACGCGTAGTATGGAGGTATGATCCTATTATTATATCGGATATCTACACCATAGAATACCATGCCAAACAGTTTCAAGCTATGGCAGAAAAACTATCAAATCATACAGAAAGATGCGTGATTAGTTTTGTGGATCGTTATAAAAATGTAACTTCAAGAATGGGACAAAATCCGGCTTATCATATGACAAAAAGTAATATGTTTGCTTTGTCCGAAATACTCGCTAAGATTGCAAAAGAACATAAGCTTGAACTTTTTACCTGTGCAGAGCAAATAGACTTAGAACAATTTGGCATAAAGCACGGTGCTTGCATAGATAAAGAGCTGATTGAACAAATTTTAGGGCAGAAAATAAATGCAAAAGAGGACAAAAACCAGAGAAAAGAATGCCATTGTATCGAAAGTATTGAAATTGGCACCTATAATTGTTGTGCAAATGGATGTAGTTATTGCTATGCACTAAGCAGTGAAAAGGAAGCACTTTCTAATATGGCAAGGCATAATCCAAAACTTCCTGTATTGATTGGAGAGGTCAATCCTAATGCCATTGTTACCCATCGGAATAGCCATAGCTTGATTGAAAATCAGCTTCGTCTCGATCTATAAAAAGCGGTAACAAGTATTTTGTCAAATTGTCAGTTAATTTATTCACTTGTACTTGAATGAAAAATGGAACCGTAGTAAGATATAATTAATTAGAATATATAGTCCTAAAGGAATCCGTAGGAGGTATCAAAATGAGTCTATTAAATGCACTTAGTTTATTTACAGTATTGATTATTATTTATCAAATTATTGTTGCTGTATTTACCGTATTGTTCCGTTTTACAGGATTGCCCCAGGATAAAGCAAGGTTTCAGGTGGTATCCATATTGACAGGCTGTGGCTTTACTACAGGAGAAAGTGAAATGGTCATATCTTCTAGGAGGCGTAGAACCTTAGCTAGACGGATTATGATCTTTGGGTATGCCTTTACTGTTACCATTGGATCGGCATTGGTCAACGTTTTTTTATCCTTTAATGAATTAGAATTGCAATCCATGTGGTGGCAGCTTTCTATCCCAATTGTAGTTTTGATTTCCTTGGAATTTCTAAGTAAACATCCAACGATTAAGAGGGGGCTGAATAAAGGTATTGAACACTTTGCAGAGAAAATTATGTTTGGTGGAGATGAAAATCGTATCTTATTGCTAGACTATATGGGAAGCAATGCCATAGTTGAGGTACATATCAAAAAAGTTCCTGAAGATTTTGCCAAGGTATCAATTCGAAATAGTGGATTACGAGAAAATTTTGGAATCTTAGTGATTTTACTAGAGAGGGTAGGTAGGGCAGGTGAAAAGGTTCACGCAGATGATATGTTCCAAGATGGGGATAGACTTATTGTATGTGGAGACTATAATACCATATGCAAAGCCTTTGCTGGTGGCAAAGGAGAGTTAGAGGCAGAAGAAACCGTAAATTAAATGGACAGAATGATATGAGGTAGAAATGAAATATTTAGTAACAGAAATACAAGCTTTATTAGAAACTGGAGATTTGGCCATTGCTTTTTCCGGTGGAGTAGACAGTAGTTTACTCTTAAAGATAGCATGTGAAGAGGCGAAGAAAATAGGGAAAAAGGTATATGCAGTTACCTTCGAAACGAAGCTTCACCCAATGGGAGATTTGGAAAATGCAATAGAAATTGCAAAGGAAGCAGGAGCCATTCACCATATTATTAAAGTAGATGAACTAGAGCATGTGGATATTGGAGATAATCCTATCGATAGATGTTATCGTTGCAAGAAATATTTGTTTCAAAACTTGCTAGATTTTGCAAAGGAAAACCAGGTAGAAGTGCTCATGGATGGAACTAACTTTGATGATTTGAGTGAGTATAGGCCAGGACTGTTAGCCTTAAAAGAATTAGGAATATTGAGTCCTTTGGCAAAGCTTAGAATTGGAAAAGAAGAGGTGCGAAGAATGGCTTATCAATTAGGGCTTCCGGTATCTACTAGACCATCTGCCCCCTGTCTTGCAACAAGGCTTCCCTATGGGACTAAGATCGACTATGACCTGCTAGCAAGAATTGATGTGGGAGAGCATTTTCTAAAAGAACTTGGCTTTTTGGTTAATCGTATTCGATTGCATGGAGATATTGCAAGAATTGAGATTAAGAAAGAGGATTTTCCAGCTTTTTTAGATCAAAAAGAGAAAATCACTAAGAAGCTGAAGTCTCTAGGATTTCTATATATTACCCTAGATTTAGAAGGCTTTCGCAGTGGAAGCA
>CAYJHO010000130.1:0-6229 GCA_964369945.1 uncultured Lachnospiraceae bacterium | reverse complement strand
TCCAATGAAAAATCACTCTCCTTTATAAAAAAATCTATTAAATAGTTGAACCGAATTATACAATTTTTAAAATGTATTGTCAAGTTTTTCATACATATTACATATATATTTTATAATTAGATGTTTGATGGAGTAAGGAATGAGAAAAGTAGAAATTAATTCAGAACTAAGGGGTAATATTAAAATGTTTGTAGTAGCCATGTTAATCTCTATCTTCGCTTGCAGTGTTTGTTTGTTGTTGGTAGCTTTTTTGATGGATAAACTACCCTTTACAGAGCAAATTTTAAATGGAATTGTCAGTGGGATTCATTTATTTAGTGCATTTTGTGCTGGGTTAGTAGCAGGTAAGTGGAAGAAGACAAGAAGGTTTGCCTGGGGGATTTGGGCAGGTATTTTCTGGTATGTTGCTGTTTTTCTAATAGCCAGTATCTTACCAGAAAAAGCGATGGATGTTAGCAGATTATTTCCTATATTAATGTGTTCTTTAGGAGGCGGAATGCTTGGAGGAATGTTTTCGAGAAATATATTTTGACTTTCCACAAAAAAATCATTATAATAGTAGGATAAAAACACTATGAACTCTCGGAATCTTTCCTACAAAATTCAAAAACAAGGAAAATCTAGAGACCTAAAATTAAGGTCTCTAGATTTCGAGAGATTAACACTCGGTATGGAGGTAAGTATGAAAAAAACAATGCATGATTATATAAGGAGCATAAAGGATTTCCCGGAAGAAGGAATTATTTTTCGTGATATTACGAGTGTATTAGAAGACGCGGATGGATTTCAGTTAGCTGTAGATAGTATGCAAGAGAAAATAGCGAATTTAGATTATGATGTCATAGTGGGAGCAGAATCTAGGGGATTTGTATTTGCTGCCCCCCTCGCATATTTGAATCATAAACCACTAGTCTTGATTCGTAAAAAAGGAAAGCTCCCTTGTGCAACAGTAGAAAGAGAGTACGATTTAGAATATGGTTCAGCCACATTAGAGATGCACTTAGATTCTATTAAACCGGGGCAAAAAGTTGTATTAGTTGATGATTTGATTGCCACTGGAGGAACTACAAAAGCAATGATTGAACTAGTGGAATCCGTGGGAGCAAAAGTGGAAGCAGTCGTTGTTATTATAGAACTAGCTGGTTTAAATGGTCGAGAATTATTAGAAGGATATCGTTTAGAAGCAGCCATCACTTACAGCGGAAAATAAAAGATAAGGTTGAGGCGTTTAACTATGGAAAATACAGAAATAGAAAAAATGGAATCGTTTTTTGATGATGGTCGAATTGTAAGAATTAAAGAAAGTTTAACGCCTGAAGAACTATATTGCGACTTAATTCAAAAGGTGTTGAAATATCATCCATCCGATGATATTAGTATGATAGAAAAAGCATATAAAATAGCAGAGGATGCCCATAAGACACAAGTGCGTAAATCAGGAGAGCCCTATATCATTCACCCACTACATGTGGCTGGGATTTTGGCAGAACTAGAATTAGATAAAGAAACAATAGCAGCAGGACTTTTGCATGATGTTGTAGAAGATACTGTGATGTCAGTAGAGGAACTAGCCAGTGAATTTGGAGAAGATGTTGCCAATTTAGTAGATGGAGTAACTAAGTTAGATAAGTTACCACAGTTTAATGGAGAAGTGAATCGACTAGAAATTCAAGCGGAAAATTTACGTAAGATGTTTTTGGCGATGGCAAAAGATATTCGTGTCATTTTGATAAAACTAGCGGATCGACTTCATAATATGCGAACCTTAAAGCATATGGCAGTGGAGAAGCAACAAAGAATTGCCAAGGAAACGATAGAAATTTATGCACCAATAGCAGAACGCCTTGGTATTTCTAAAATTAAAGTTGAATTAGACGATTTGAGTCTAAAGTATCTAGAACCGGAAGTCTATTATGATTTGGTAGATAAAATTTCGATTCGCAAAAGTGTGAGAGAGAAATATATTCAATCCATAGTAGAAGAAGTTTCGAAGCATATCACAGCAGCAGGCATTGATGCAAAAGTGGATGGTAGGGTAAAGCATTTCTTTAGTATTTATAAGAAAATGAAAAACCAAGAAAAAGCCATAGATCAAATCTATGACTTGTTTGCGGTGCGTATCATTGTGGAAAATGTAAAGGAATGTTATGCCGTACTAGGGATTATTCACGAAATGTACAAACCAATTCCAGGGCGTTTTAAAGATTATATCGCAATGCCAAAACCTAATATGTATAAATCTTTGCATACTACTTTGATCGGAGCAAATGGCCAACCTTTTGAAATTCAAATTCGTACCTTTGATATGCATAGAGCAGCAGAGTATGGGATTGCAGCACATTGGAAATACAAGGAAAATTCAGATGGCAAAAGCAGCGAAGCGGCCGATGAAGAGAAAATGGCATGGTTACGTCAAATCCTAGAATGGCAACAAGATAGTTCCGATAACCAAGAATTTCTAAGTATGATTAAAGGTGGTCTAGATCTATTTTCTGATGCGGTTTATTGTTTTACCCCAAACGGAGATGTAAAAACATTACCAGCAGGATCGACCTCTATTGATTTTGCTTATAGTATCCACTCTGCAGTGGGAAATCGTATGATTGGAGCAAGAGTAAATGGAAAATTGGCACCCATTGAATATGAGATTGCAAATGGAGATTGTATTGAGATTGTTACAAGCCAAAATTCAAAAGGACCAAGTAGAGATTGGCTGAAAATTGCAAAATCTACACAGGCTAAGAGTAAGATTAACCAATGGTTTAAAAATGAGTTTCGTGAAGAGAATATTGTCAAAGGAAAAGAAATGATTGAAGCATATTGCAAGACAAAAGCAATGAATATGCAAGAAATTATGCTTCCTAAATATAAAGAGGCAATTCTTCACAAATATGGATTTCACACATGGGATAATGTATTGGCAGCAGTAGGACATGGTGGTTTAAAAGAAGGACAAATTTTAAATCGTATGCAAGAGCTTTATGATGCTGATCACAAGAAGGTTATTTCCAATGAAGAGATATTAGAGAATATTCAAAATACCATTCCAAATACCTCAAACACCAAGAAAAAAAGTGGGATTTTGGTGAAAGGAACGGATGATTTAGCAGCCAGATTTTCCAAATGCTGTTCTCCAGTTCCAGGAGATGAAATTGTAGGTTTTATTACAAGAGGAAGAGGAATTTCGGTTCATAGAACAGATTGTCCTAATATCATATGTCTCTCGGAATTTGATAGAGAGAGGCTCATTGAGGCAGAGTGGGAAGCCATAGATGGTGAACAGGGCAAATATTTTGCGGATATTACGATTTATAGTCACAATAGAAATGGCTTACTAGCCGATATTACAAAAGCACTAACAGAGAAAAATCTTGATATTCTATCCTTGAGTACTAGAACGAGCAAAGATGGAGTAGCAACCATGCAAACTAGTTTTGAAGTATCTACAAGAGAAGAATTAAATCGTGTGATTGAAAAGATTAGAACCATAGAAAGTGTCATAGATATTGAAAGGACAACAGGATAATGAGTAAAATTAAAGTTTCAAAAATGTTAGTAGGGCAAACAAATACCTATCTCATTTACAGAGAAGGTAATGTAGATAGCGACGGTTTTACACCAGTGATTTTCGTAGATCCAGCAGAGCAAGGAGCAGGAATCTATCAAAAGCTAAAGGAAATGGGCTATAAAGTAGAAGCAATTTTATTAACCCATGGACACTTTGATCATATTACTGGAGCAGAAGAGTTAAAGAAGAAATCAGGAGCACAAATCTATGCTTACGAAAAGGAAGTAGATGTGTTGGCAGACCCAAGAAAGAATGTATCTACTATGGTGGGAAGCTCCGTAAGCTTAAAAGCAGATTTCTTGTGTAAAGATGGAGATATCTTAGAAAAGGCAGGAGTTCAAGTGAAGGTGATTGCTACGGCTGGTCATACGGAAGGTGGATGTTGCTTTTATATCGAAGAAATAGGTGCATTACTTAGTGGCGATACTTTATTTGAAGGCAGTGTTGGAAGAACAGATTTTCCAACTGGTTCTATGGCGGTACTAGTTAGAAATGTCAAAGAGAAATTATTTGTATTACCTGAGGAAACAGTTGTTTATCCTGGTCATGGACCAGCTACAAGTATCGGGGAGGAAAAGAGGAGTAATCCTTTCATAATTTAATGTATACGATTAAGATAAATAGGGCAGAGTACGAAGCGTATCTCTACTCTATTTTAAAGGAATTTTATCCAGAAAAAGAATGGAAATTAATTACCGACCAAACTAATATACAAAGAATTGGAAATCAAGGCGAAGAAGGATATCTCTTCTTTACAGATCACAGCGTGGAAGTGAAGCTTTTTGGAATCCATACCAAGATAGAAGGTAGTTTTGATAAGGTATCCCATAGGAAGGCCTTGTATGATATCTTATCTAAGGAAAATAATAGAGTGTTACCTTGGGGGAATTTAACGGGAGTAAGACCTACTAAATTCGCAATGTCATTATGCAACCAAGGGAAATCAGAGGAAGCTATTTTAGACATTTATCAAGACAAGCATGGAGTGGCACTAGAAAAAGCGAGATTAAGCTTAGAAATTGCGAAAAAAGAAGCAAACTTAGTGCAATCCATAGATAGAGAGGAAGGCTATAGTTTATATATTGGAATTCCTTTCTGCCCAAGTACTTGTATTTATTGTTCCTTTACTTCTTATTCCATTCATTCTTTTGCCCATCGTGTAGATGACTACTTGGATTCTTTGCTATTAGAAATGGATGCAGTTGCCCATCAATACAAAGAGCGAAAGCTTGAAACCATCTACATTGGTGGTGGAACGCCCACTAGCCTTTCAGCGGAACAATTAGAGAGATTATTAGAGGCGATCGAAGAAAAGTTTGAGGTATCAAAGCTGAAAGAGTTTACCGTTGAGGCTGGTCGAGCAGATTCTATCACCGAAGAAAAGCTCAAGATTATGAAAGCTAAGCAAGTGACAAGAATTAGTATAAATCCGCAAACAATGAATGATAAAACTTTAGAAATGATAGGGAGAAAGCACTCGGTAGATCAAGTTCGCCAAGTGTTTTTATTAGCCAGAGATTTGGGCTTTGATAATATTAATATGGATGTGATTTTAGGATTACCAGGGGAAGGTATAAAAGAAGTCGAGCATACCATGAATGAGATTCTTATGCTAAAACCGGATAGCTTAACAGTGCACTCCTTAGCAATCAAAAGAGCCAGTGCATTGGCCAAGTTAATCGAAGAAAAGAGACAAGCCTTACCAGCCATGGCACAGTCCATGGAAAAAGTCATGCAATGTGCTAGTGAAACAGCAAAGAATATGGGGCTTGAGCCCTATTATCTATATCGTCAAAAGAATATTAGTGGAAATCTAGAGAACATAGGCTTTGCAAAACCAGGAAAAGAATGTATCTACAATATGGTAATTATGGAGGAAATACAGACCATTGTAGCCATTGGAGCTGGAAGTAGTTCAAAATATGTTCTAGCGAATGGCAAAATTAAAAGAAGTGAAAATTTAAAAAATGTAGACTTATATATTGAAAAAATCAATGAAATGATAGAGAGAAAGAAGGAAGAGCATGGCAGTTAGCAAAAAACCTGTAACCGGTATGAAAGATATCTTACCAGCAGAAATGCAAGTAAGAGATTATGTAATTCATGTAATCAAAGATACTTATAGTAAATTCGGTTTTACTCCGATTGATACCCCTTGTGTGGAACATATCGAAAATTTAAGTAATAAGCAAGGTGGAGAGAACGAGAAGCTGATTTTTAAAATATTAAAAAGAGGGGAAAAGTTAAACCTAGAAACAGCCCAAGAAGAAAATGATGTAGTAGATGGTGGATTAAGATATGATTTGACTGTACCACTCGTAAGATTTTATAGCAATAATGCAAGCCAATTACCATCTCCTTTTAAATCCTTACAAATTGGAAATGTATGGAGAGCGGATAGACCACAAAGAGGTCGCTATCGTCAATTTATGCAATGTGATATTGATATTTTAGGAGAAGCTAGCAATTTAGCAGAAATAGAACTTATCTTAGCGACAACTACAACTTTAAGTAAGTTGAATTTTAGAAATTTCCAAGTAAGAATTAATGATAGACAGATTTTAAAGGCTATGGTAAGTTATGCTGGATTTGATACAGAGGACTATTATTCTATCTTTATTACCCTAGATAAAATGGATAAGATTGGGATAGAGGGAGTAG
>CAYJHO010000129.1:0-6364 GCA_964369945.1 uncultured Lachnospiraceae bacterium | reverse complement strand
CTTTAAATGGAATAGTAGGTTATGTATCACAAAAAGCTACCTTATTTACTGGAACAGTAAAGTCTAATATTATCTTTGGGGATAATGAAAGGTATGCAGTAGATGAAAATAATTTAGCAGATTCCATTGAAACAGCACAAGCAAGTGAGTTTGTAAATCGTTTAGAAGATAAAGATGAATCCTATATTGCACAAGGTGGAAAGAATTTATCTGGTGGACAAAAACAACGTATTTCTATAGCAAGAGCTGTATATAGAAAGCCTGAAATTTTCATCTTCGATGATTCCTTTAGTGCTCTTGATTATAAAACAGATCGTAAATTAAGGCAGACATTGGATGAAGAATGTGGAGATTCTACAAGATTAATAGTAGGGCAAAGAATTGGAACCATTAAGGATGCTGATAAAATTATCGTACTAGAGGATGGCGAAATTGCAGGAATCGGTAGACATAAAGACTTATTAGAACAGTGTGAAGTTTACAAGCAAATTGCCTTGTCACAATTGTCAGAGGAGGAATTAGCAAATGCGTAATAGAGAACATGAAGAAAGACCTCAAAGAGGCCCAGGTGCTGGAAGAGGTCCAGGTGGTGGCATGGGCGGTGAAAAGGCAAAAGACTTTAAAACTGCGATTGGGAAATTACTGAAATACAGTAGAAAATATAGTGTTGTTATGATACTAGCAACTATCTTGGCAATGGTGGGTTCGATTTTAACCTTAATGGGGCCAGATCAGATATCAAGCTTAACAGAAGAAATTCAAAAGGGATTACAAAATACTTTAATGCAAACAGGTATCGGATTTGACATGGATGCTGTTTTCTCTATTGGAATTTTCTTAGTGTTTGTATATGCATTTAGTTATATTTTATCCATCAGTCAAGGAATCATTATGGCTGGAGCGATACAAAAAACAGCGAAAAGTTTAAGAAGTGATATTTCTAATAAAATCAATCGTTTACCAATGGCTTACTTTTCTAAGGTATCAAAAGGGGATGTACTTTCTAGGGTAACCAATGATGTAGATACCATTGGAATGACATTATCACAATCAGTAGGTACCTTTATTTCAGCAGTAACTTTATTTGTAGGTTCTTTGATTATGATGTTTGTGACAGATGCCACCATGGCCATTACCGCTATATTATCTACTCTATTTGGTTTTGTCTTTATGATGATAGTTATGGGGACTTCCCAAAAGTACTTTAAGAGACAACAAAAGCATTTAGGTGAAATTAATGGTCATATAGAAGAAATGTATACAGGGCATACTGTAGTAAAAGCATATAATGCAGAAGCAAAAGCTATCCAAACGTTCGATCACACAAATGAATTATTAAAAGATAGTGCATTTAAGGCACAAGCTTTATCAGGGCTTATGATGCCTATGATGACTTTTATTGGTAACTTTGGTTATGTGGCAGTCTGTATCGTTGGAGCGATGTTAGCCTTAAATGGTGTGATAGGATTTGAAGTAATCGTAGCATTTATGATTTATATTCGCCTATTTACCCAACCTCTTGGCCAAATAGCACAAGCGATGCAAAACCTTCAATCTGGTGCAGCAGCTTCAGAAAGAGTATTTGACTTCTTAGAGGCTGAAGAGATGAAAGGTGAATCAGAGAAAATGAAAACCCTTGGTGATATCAAAGGGGATGTAGAATTTAAGCATGTTCGTTTCGGCTATGAGGAAGGTAAAACTATCATCCACGACTTTAGTGCAAGTGTAAAGGCTGGGCAAAAGATTGCTATTGTAGGACCAACAGGAGCGGGAAAAACCACTATGGTAAATTTACTTATGAGGTTTTATGATATCAATGCAGGTGATATCTTGATTGATGGAATATCTATTAATGAAGTAAATAGAGAAGAGGTACATTCTAAATTCAGTATGGTATTACAAGACACCTGGATTTTCGAAGGAACTTTAAGAGAAAACTTGATTTATGCGAGTGAAAATATTTCAGAAGAAACCATGAAAGAAGCAACAAAGGCAGTAGGGCTTCATCACTTTGCAAAGACATTGGATCATGGATATGACACTGTTTTAAATGACAAACTTCAATTATCACAAGGTCAAAAGCAGCAAATTACCATAGCAAGAGCTATGATAGCAGATAAGCCAATGCTGATTCTAGATGAAGCAACATCATCTATCGATACAAGAACAGAATTACAAATTCAAAAGGCTATGGATGAACTGATGAATAGCAGAACTTCTTTTGTCATTGCCCATAGACTTTCCACCATTAAGAATGCAGATTTGATTTTGGTAATGAACAATGGAGATGTAATCGAAACAGGAAATCATGAGGAGTTATTAGCGAAGAAAGGGTTCTATGCAGAACTTTATAACTCACAGTTTGAGAGCTAAATAAGATGATAAATAAAAGATGCAGTTTGCTAGCAATGATAAGCTAGTGAGCTGCATCTTTTATTTATGGAAGTGATTTTGATTTTTGTTAACGCATTACCACGCAAAATGTGAAAAACAATGACTTGCGTGGTAAAAAAGTATGACAAAATATCCTGGAAATAAAGGATACCACGCAAAGTGTCGAAAAGGGGAAGATGCGAGGCAAAGAATATGACAAACTATCCTAGAAAAAAGGGATACCACGCAAAACGAGAAAAACAGTAATTTGCGTGGTAAAAAAGTATGACATAACCTACAAGAAAAAAATGCGAACCACGCAAAGTAAGAAAAGCAGCGATTTGCGTGGTAAAATAATTCGAATAAGCTGGGTTTTGAGAAAATACTTACCACGCAAAACGAGAAAAACAATGACTTGCGTGGTAAGTGACTAAAATAAAGATTGAAATGGAAGAAAAAATACCACGCAAAATAAAGAAAAGGGGAAAATGCGAGGTAAAGAGAATTGAGAGAGAAAAGCAAGCATTGTATTTTCACGGAAATACTATGTTTATACATGATAGTATGGTATATTAAGCTTAAGGAATAGAAATATACAAAGTAAGAAATTACAGTGGAAAGGAAGGAAAGTATAGTGGAAGAATTGATTTGTTTCGTATGTATCGTTCTTTTGTTAGTGAGTGGTATACGAATGGTACCTCAAGATACCTGGTATTTGATAGAACGAATGGGAGCTTATTATAAAGTATGGGATACTGCAGGGCATCATTATAAGTTGCCATTGCTTGATAGGATAGCCAATAAAGTTCCTAAAACAATACAAAGAAATGCAGTTCGTAAATTCTATGTTCCTACAATAGATGGAGATACATTTGAAATAGAAGGAAAGTTAGAATGGAAGGTAACAGATCCGATTGCATATACTTATACGTTAAACAGTTGGACTGGAATAGAAAGAAATATTCTGTTCCTTATTCAGAAAGAGTTAGAATGTGTAAATAGTAGAGATATGTATAATCATAGTTCTACATATCAGCAAGCGATTTGGGAGAAAATCCAGTGGGAAAATACTTCTATAGAAGTGAGTTTGTTTGAAATGAGTGTTGCCCTTGTATCGTCACGGTAATAAAATAAGTATAAAAAGGCTTGAAAGAGGGAGTAGAGATGACAATAAATGATATCATGAAAGAAAAGGGATTATCTAGATATAGTCTTTCAAAAAAGAGTGGTATTGACTGGTCTACAATTTCAGATTTATATTCTGGTAAAGTCAGTATTGCAAAGTGTAGTTATATCACACTAAGAAAGCTTTCTATAGGGCTTGATATGAGTTTAGAAGACGTAGAAAAGCTCGAAGATGGAAAAGAAAGTATAGAAATAGATGGTAAGCCACAGGGAAAAAACTATCTTGAACATAATTTATCTCAGCATCTTGCAAAGGCTATTCATGAGTATGTAGAGGGAGAAAAAAATAATGTATCATATCTCGACTGTTTGTGGGGAGAGGTTTACGGATCTATCAATGCAGATTTATGGGCAGGTGTAATTTCAGAGGAACAGGCAAACTATTTAAGAAAAAAATATTTATAAAATTTGAAGATCTTGTAAGGCTACGAAAGAGAAATGTAGAAAACATATCACTAAAATAATTTATGGGAACTCTAGGCTGTGTGCCAGCTTATGATAGATATTTTGTAGCAGGAATAACTAGAAAGAACGGGAACATAAAGTCCCGTTCTTTTAGTTCACAATCCAATCGTCATTTAGTAGCATTTTCTTTGCGCTAGAGACACTAAAGCCACGTCCTAATTCAGTATGTAGTGACAAGTCTCTTGGGTTAGAGCCCATTTCTGCATAAATTTGATTCGCCCCAGAAATTAAAGAAATGATTTCTGGTTCATGTACACCCATGGCACGTTTGGGCTTTACGGATAGAACTGTTACAGCACAAATAAGAGCCATCCTACTTGCTGATATTTCTCCTGGGTCAGAAAGAGAACCTCCTTCAAAACATATTCTTCTCATAACCGCCATAACATTTACATCAAATTCTTTTGCTCTAAAAATCTCATCCGCAATTTGCTGATTGCTATGTTCAGGACCTATAGGTTCTACACAATAGTAGAGTTCTAAACCAACCTCCTTAATTGCCTTTTAGGTTTCAATTCGTTCATCAAGGCTAGCCCTGGGATCAATGCCCTCATTTAATCTGCAGATGTGATATACACCTGTAAAACCGTGGCTACTAATTGCTTTGCATACTGGAGATCGAAATCTCCAGTATTAGCAACCATTTTGATATTACTTCTAATGCACTTTCGCACTTCTTTCCCTACTTGTAGGAAGTTATCGGCACTATATTCTGCTGTGGTCATCAAAAACATAAGAAAGTTCTATGTTATGAATAATTTTATTATAAATATCGCTTATCATGATGTATTTCCATTTCTATTTTGTTTTATATAGTATAGAATATATCTGAATAAAAGTTGGTTCTAACGATAGATTTTTATTACTTATTTTGGATACTACAAAGAACTTGTAAAAATTACTAGAAATGGTATGATATAGAAGAAGCTAGAGGGAAAAATATGTACAAAGGAGAAGAACATGAAAAAGTTTGGTATATTCATACTCGCACTAGTAATAGTGGGAGTTATCGTAGTTTTTAATGTATTCAGGGAAAAAGAAGAAACCAAAGAAGTAAGTATCATTTCAGAAACCAGTTTAAAAGAAATCATCCAAATTGATGAATTATCAACCTTTGAAGCTGTATATAATGGCATTGCAGAAGTAAGGAATGAATAGGAGCTAGAAGAAGTTGATTATTATGTATCCTATGAGTCTAAAGTTCAAGTGGGCTTTGACTTTCAGAATTCAGATATCAAAGTAGATCATGAAAGCTTAGAAATCAATATCAAATTGCCACCGATGAAGATTAATAATGTGAATGTAGATATTACCACACTAGATTATATTTTTGTCGATGATAGTGCTAATACAGAGACTGTATCTGAGGAAGCTTATGAAGCTTGTATAGAAGATGTTACACAGGAAAGTTCGGTGCAAGATGATTTGTTTATCTTAGCTGAACAAAATGCAAAAAACATTATTCAAGCAATTACAGTACCACTATTAGAAGCAGGAGAAGAAACCTATAGTTTAATTATAGAATAGGAGTTAGAGAACATGAGAAAAAACAATTTAGTAATATTAAGTTTAATAAGTGCCTTACTTCTAAGTGTGACAGGATGTGGTAGAGAAGAAAAGCCAGAAGTTACAGCACAGATTGAGTCTTCTCAAATGAAGGCAATTTGTGAACTAGCAGTTATGGATTGTTACTACCACAATGTAGCAAAATATTTTGAAGAGGATGCAGAAGGAATCTTGTTTTGGCAGCGAGATAAGAAGTTTTGGATTGAATATAGTGGAGTGGTAAGTATCGGTTTTGATACTTCTTTACTCCAAATGGAAGTGGATGGAAGTGTTGTAAATATTACACTTCCAGAAGCTAAAATTTTGAATACAAAGGTGGATGAAAACTCTTTAAGCGAAGAATCCTTTTATGTTGATAAATCGTCAGCGGCAGTGACAGCAGAAGATCAAACAGCAGCTTTTGCAGATGCCCAGGCAAAGATGATAGAAATGGCTAGCTCAGATACAGCCCTTTTTGCAGAGGCAGAGAGAAGAGTAGAAATTTTACTAGGAAAATATGTAGATAAGATTGGGGAAATGTTAGAAACAGAATATAGTATTGTATTTCACTATATTGAAAACGATACTACAAAAGAAGTAGAGTCAGGAACAGAGGCAACAAAAGACTAGAAAAGCTTCCTATACATGGTATAAGTTTACAAGCCTGTAATATAATATCACTAGGAAAAGAAAGTAGAGGGAAATATGGGAAAGAATAAGTTTGTTAGAGTATTATTAGGAATCGTTTTGTGCTTGTTAGCACTAGGTGTTTATTATTATATTGATTTACAAGAAA
>CAYJHO010000128.1:0-6441 GCA_964369945.1 uncultured Lachnospiraceae bacterium | reverse complement strand
TTCACTAAAGTATCTAATACTTCCCAGCTGCCTGTTCCAAACATAGTTTTACCGAAAAAAACACTAGCACCATCATGAAAATAAACAACAGGATAGCAAGTATCACTAGAATCATAGCTTTTAGGTAGATAAACCCTAACTCTTTTTGACTTATTCTGTTTCAAATACTCTACTTGAAATAAATGTTCTTCTATCTTCCACATATTTTACCTTTCATTGGCTTCTTTCACTAAAGCTGATACATATTGTAACGTTTCTTCTGTCACCTGTGGTGGCAGCGAATCACTATTTGCGACAATGAGTGGTCTTCCTTTAAAAGTATCAATTAAATCAAATACCTTTTCTCGTACCTCTTCTTTGTCTCCTTTAATTAACATCAGTGGGTCTAAGCCACCTATAATTGCTATATTTTTTGGAAATAATTCATGAACTACTTTTAAATCAGCATTTCCAGTTGGTGCCGGAGTGATAGATTCAATGGCATCAATCTTAGTTTTTGCAATCTTTGGTATTAGCGAATTCAAATGTCCACAAGCATGTAGCATGTATTTCTTTCCGTTTGCATGAAGGGCATCACACCATTCATTTAGTTCTGTTGCAATAAATTGTTCAAACCAAGTAGGACTTGTTAATAGTTCAGAACTATCTTCCCATGAAATAAAGTATTCTGCCTTAGATTGAATGGCACAATGGATAGTTTTCATATCCAAGGACTTCATCAATTCGATAGCTTCCATCACCAATTCTTCTTCATCCATCAATAAATAAGTAAAATTTTCAATGCCACACCAATATTCAATCATATATTGAGTTGCTGTTTTCATACCAAAGCCTACTAAACCTACTACAAAGGCATTTTCACCATGCTTTTCTACTAATTCATCCACTTCTTCATTATACTCAATGTCGGTGTGCTGAAGTAAATATATTAGCTTCTTTAAATCCTCTTCGTCATGAATTGCATGCCCAATTAAGGCCATGGAATTTGCTTCTGGAGAATATTTATAAGTAATAACCAAATCCCCTACAGGCAATTGATAAGTAATCGTTTTTGTTTTCGTTTCTTCTACCCACTTTTCAATCACTGGAAAATTGTACTTGATTTTATAGCAAGGACGATAACCGCGAAGGAGAGCTTCTCCACCTAATACTTGATTGGTATAGTCTACGATTCCATTAGTGCCTCTTTTGGTATATTCATCATCTCTATGTTCCCAGTAATATACCAAGTTAGGTGAAAAGGTTGGTTTAGAATTTGGATTTTGTAAAGCTTCTGATATTCTTTGTCTTGTTGTCATAAAATACTCCTTTATTTTTCGTAGTTTTCTACCATTTTTTTATATTTTGCAACTAGAGTCTGTGCTTCTTCCACCGATTCTGCTGGTAGCCATACGGAATAATTTCCTTTGATTAAATCTGGATATGCTTTTTCAAACTCTTCAAAATTTACTGCATCAATTGCCATATGGGTACAATTAGAATCTCCTGTTAATTGTGGAACAATCTCTATCGCTTTTACTGCATTTGGATCTGTTACAAACCACATATATGGTGTATTGTTCATTTTGCCACAAATTTCCTTTACTAAGTATGGGGCACAAGAATGGGTATGCATGAATCCTAGACCAAAGTGGTCAATAACTTTTTGAGTTGGTTTGGCACAGAATTCACCATACATATCAGCTGAAATATTGGTTGCAATATCATCCGACATATTAATCTTATCTCGTAAGTACATCATCCCATACTTGGTATGACCTAGATATTTTTCTACCACTGCATAAACAGCTTCTGTAAAGTAAATAATAGCATCTGCACAATAATCTAATAAAGCTTCTACACCTTCTTCATCATCATAAAAGTCCATATAAAGCCTTTCACCAGTAAGAGCCATAGCTAGATCTAACGGCGAAAACATGCCTCTTCCCATGGGTGCTTCTGTGTGTGCTGTTTTCTTTAGAAATTCTTCTAACATAAACAAATATCGTTTAAACCATTTGGCTTCCCCTAGAGGTGGAAGATTTTTGTAGTCCTCTAATTCTTTTAAAATATGCTCGCCCCAACTTGTGTAGGAAGTAAATTCAATCTCACCTCCCACAAAGGCTGAATACTCGCCAATTCCCATGTTCATGGTGAGATTCGGGATGCTGTCATCATCAACAAGTCTTCCTGCCTCCCATTGCTTTTCAATATTGGCAATGGTCATATCAATAAATCTATGAATTTCTGCTTCTTCTTCAAATCCACCAAAGCTAGTAAGGTCAATGGGATCTGGTTTTCCCTCTCCATCAATCACTCCGACTAAGAATACAAGATTTCCTCCAACATGATTGTTGGCATCTTCAAAGGCCTTGATTGCCTTTTCACATCTTTCTTCATAATTAGGTTTATAATAACTGATATGTTTTAACATCTCTTATCTCCTCTACTTCAATATGAATACTTCAAAACCTGGTACAAGTATGCTTTCTTTACTTTCTACTTCATTTTCTTCTATCATATTGTAGAAAGTTCTATTTTGTAATACTTCTGGCAACATAATCTCTTTTGCCTCATCATTTAGATTCAATACAAGGTAACAAGTTTGACTTTCTGCCACTTTTTCAATGATTACCACTTGTTCTTCTTCGCTAGCCTTTAAAATATTTAACTGCATCGCCGAAAAGCTAGGATTATCTTTTCTTAATTGAATCAAAGTTTTCATAAATTCTTGTAGGTCTTTATCCCACTTATTTTCATCCCAAATCATTGGTACTCTCGGTTCTCCACTTCCATCAGCCATACCAATTTCATCTCCATAGAATACGCAAGGTGCACCACAGTAAGTCATAAGCAATGCATAGCATAACTTTAATCTTCTCTTATCACCCTTACAAATATCCAAAAGTCTAGGTAAATCATGACTAGCTACTAGATTAAACATATGCTCCGTTACATTCTTTGGATATTTTGTCATTAAATTACACATTCCTTTTTCATATTGTGAAATAGTAATCTTATTAAACTGCTTGGTGTCTTCTGGAATACAAAGCCCCCAAATCATTTCCATAATTCCATAATTCATAACCGTATCGAATTGATCCCCTTGTAGCCAAGGATAGGAATCATCCCAGTTCTCACCCATAATATACACTTCTGGATTAACAGCTTTCACTTCTTTTCTAAAAGCTTTCCAGAAATCATGACTCACTTCATTGGATACATCTAGTCTCCAAGCGTCGATACCATATTCTTCTATCCAAAACTTAGCTACCGCTAGCAAATGTTCCCTCATCAAAGGGTGGCCCGTGTTCATTTTAGGCATATAGGTGGTATAGGCAAAACTACGAATATTAACATCATAGCCAAGTTCTTCCTCATAATCACCTTGTTCATCAATCAATGAGTTTAGTACTGGTTTATTTTCATCTAAGATATAGAAACAATCATAATACTTAGAGTTCTTTCCGTTTTTAAGCACGTCTTGCCAGAATGGATGACGTGGTCCGCAGTGATTAAATACTGCATCAAGCATAATCTTTATTCCCATAGAATGAGCCTTTTCTACAAATTCTTTAAATGTATCATTTCCACCTAAAGCTTTTGATACTTTAAAATAATCTGTTGTATCGTAAAGGTGCCAAGATTTTGCTTCAAAAATAGGTGTCAAATACACACCTGTAAATCCCATTTCTTTGATATAATCTAATTTTTGGGTCAAGCCTTTAAAATTTCCGCTTTCTCGATCGGCAGCAACTTCACCATTGTCACTAAAACATGTTGGTGTTACTTGATACCAAATGGTATCTTTGCTCCAAGAAGGAGCTTTATACATATCTTCATCATTTAAAAAGGGGAAGTTAAAATGATTAAAACAATCATTTCTTCTCTCGGGATGAAGTTTCAAATCTTCTACCGTCTTTACTCCATATAACAATTCTTCTCCATCACTAGTTTGAATTACAAATCCATAACGAATTCTTTTTGTGTCTATTCCTTTTATTTCACAAAACCATACATCGTGATAGTCTGCCTCTCCTTCATAAATCATAGGAGTTTCTTTGATACTTTCCTCGTCATAAGTCCATATGCCAGTTTCTTTTGAGAGCACCCAGTTAAAGGGATCTGCTCCGACAACAGAGATGGCTTTTGCTTCTCCTTTTCCTACTTTAATTCTAAGGTGTAGTGTGGTTTCATCATACATATAAGAATATCTACTTTTGGGTTCATGTAGTATGGATGCTATGTTCATCTTTCTTCTTCCTTTCAAATTTGAATTAAAAAATGGGGCAATGTAACATTGCCCCATAGGTTGTTGCATTTCTATGCAAAATTATTCACTTGCTACTAGTGCGTCAAAGTCAGCTTGTGCTTTTGCTGCTCCTTCTGCTGGAGTTAAATCACCGTCGAATACTGAACTTAATACACTGTCCATAATGGTCCAGTAGTAAGACATTCTTGGCACAGCTGATTGTGGTACTGCAGTCTTGAAAGCTTCTGCAAACATAAGAAGATTTTCATCGTGTTTTAATCCTTCGATTTCTGCGTAATCTGCTCTAGCTGTGATGTTTTTATCTGTTGTATATAATAAAGCTGCTGCTTCAGGAGATACACAGTATGCTGCAAATAGTTGTGCTGCATTTGGATATTCAGTGTAGTAGTTAACGTAGTTTAATGTTACACCTGCTAATGGCTTAGCATCTTCTCCACCCATAGTTGGATGTGCAATCAAACCATAGTTTACACCCGCTTCGTCAAGTGCTGCAATTGACCACGGTCCTACTTGATAATAAGCAGTCTTTCCTTCGATAAAGTTTTGCTCTAAGAATTGACCTCCTGCCATTGTTAAATCTGCTGAATCAATAGGCATTGCATCACCCATTGCAGCAACATATTCTAGACCTTTTTCGAATCCTGGTGTATTATATCCTGGGTTGTCATTGTCCATTCCATCAGCTCCATGTAATTCAAATCCACCTGCAGATAATAATGGATATTGTGTATATCCGCCGATTGTATTTAGATAATAGAACATGTTCTCTTCTGGATTGTTAAATGCTGCCGCTTCTTCAAAAATTTGCTCGTAGCTTGTAGCTGGTGTTTCTACTAAATCTTTGTTATATGCAATTGCTGTTGTTTCGATTGCAAATGGGAATGCATACATAGTTCCATCGATGGTAGCTGATTGAATTGCTGCATCTTGCATTTCTTCACGCATTATCGATGCTAAACTTTCATCGACTGGAAGAACAACTCCTGCATTTACAACAGTAGATAATACTTGATGACTTCCCCAAACTACGTCTGCGGCATTTCCGGCAGGCCCTTCTAGCATTAATTTACTAGTAGAATCAAATCCTACTTCCTCTACTGTAACAGGTATTCCATATTCTTCTTCAAAGGCTGCTGCGATTTCTTCACCAAAAGCTGGTCTACTTGCCCAGAAAATCAATTCTGCACCTTCTTCTGGAACTAAACCTTGAGGCTCTACTTCCTCTGTTCCTTCCTCTGTTGTACTTTCTGAGGTTACTTCAGAACTTGTTTCTCCTGTTGCTGGTGGAACTTCTCTTCCACATGCTGCCATTGATAATACCATGGTACTTGCCAATAATAATGATACTACTTTCTTTTTCATAACGTTACCTTCCTTTTCTTTATATACAAAACCTCTATTGGTTCTGATAACTAATTTAGCCCTTATTCGCGCCTGCTGAAATCCCTCTTACTAGGTACTTTTGGAACACTAAGAATAAAATGGTAATTGGAACCCCAATTACTACAGCACCTGCTGCAAAGATTGTGGTACGCATCTCTTCTGATCTTGCAATAAAACCAAAAAGTCCTACCGCTAATGTCTTTTGTTCATCTCTAGATAAAATCATACTTGGTAGAATATAATCCATCCACGGTGTCATAAACTGACTTACCATACAATAGGTTAGAATCGGCTTTGACAATGGCAAAATAATCTTAAAGAAAGATTGGAACTTTGTCGCTCCATCGATATATGCTGCCTCATCTAATGCCTTAGGAATCCCATCTAAATAACCCTTTACCAACCATGTGTTATATGGAATTGCTCCTGCTACATAAATAATTACCATTGATATAGAATTTCCAATCAAGCCTAACATAGAAAACAAGGTATAAATAGCTGTCATAGACAAGAAAGAAGGAAACATGGACAATAACATAATTGTCATCAAGCTTTGTTTCTTGCCTTTGAACTTAAATCTTGACATAATCCATGCAGTAATCATAACAACAAACACGGAAATCACTACATTTAACACTGCAATTTGTAAGGTGTTCCAAAACCATAATACATAACTTGTTTCTGTAAACAATTCAATATAGTTGTCTAAGGAATACTCTGTAGGAATCAAAGAAGATGCCGCTAGAGAGTCTGTTGCACTAAAGGAATTTAATACAATCAGCACCATCGGAGCTAAAACTAGTAAA
>CAYJHO010000127.1:0-6482 GCA_964369945.1 uncultured Lachnospiraceae bacterium | reverse complement strand
ACAATAAAATCTTTTGCTCCTGATTTGATTGCTTCAATTACCATCGCCTCTTGTCCCATTGCGGAACACATAATTACCGCTGCATCTGGATTAATTTTCTTAATTTCTTTTAATGCTCCAATTCCATCTAAATTAGGCATAGTAATATCCAATAATACTAAATCAGGGTTTTCTTGTTGATATACCTCTACTGCCAAAGCACCATCTGCTGCTTCACATAAATCTGTGTATCCTGCTTTTGTTAAAGTATCTTTAATCATCATTCTCATAAATGCTGCATCGTCTACTACCATTATTTTTGCCATCTCAAAACTCCTTCTTTCCTCTTATAAGCTCATTTAGTTAATTTTAATATATCTGTATAGCATTATTCTGCTAATACTTTCTCTTCTTCATTCTCGCCTTCAATGCGATTTTCTATCTGTATCGTTGTATACTTATTATATACACCTAATTTACCCTCAAACCAAGGCTGCTCTTCTACATATAACTTAATATTAGAATCCTTTGGTTTATTTAAATCAATGACATCACCTACTTGCAAATTATAGATATCATCTAGATTTAGGTTGATTCCATCTATTTTAGCTTTTACTTGCATTTTACTTTCGTTGATGCTTGACATAATGAGTTCTCTATTCGTTAGCGCCTTTTCATCAATCAACTCATCCTTTGTTTTCCGCTTATCAATACTTGCAAAAGCATCTGACAATAAAGTACCTGGAATACAAATAGTCAATTTCCCATCTGTTTCATTAATGTTTAAATTAATTACGATAATTACCACTGGTTCATCTAGACTGATCTCCTGAAACAGACCTGGATTTTCTTCTAAATGTTCACTCACAATCGTCAAATCTACATAATTGCTCCAAGCATCCTTCGTTACATCTAGCATATATTTCATGATTCTTTGATAGACTGCCATTTCAATTTCGGTATAATCATACATAGAATCCGTATCAATATCCTCACCAGTTCCACCAAGCATTCTATCAATCATTATCAACATAAACTTCTGTTCTATATGAAACAGCACAGGAGAAGCATTGCTTTCCTCTGGAGTTCTCACATGCATAATCATGGTAATATCGTTTTCTGTAAGCATATTATTAAATTCAATACAGCGCTGTTCTTCAACCGTAAATATTTCCGTTTCACACACCGTTCTTAATATGCTATTCAATCGAACAGAAATCAAACGTCCATAATTATCGTAAATGCCCTTTAATAGCTTTAATTTATCTTTGGTAAATTTCTTAGGGCTATTAAAGTCATACATTTTATACTCTTCTTTGGATTGGCCTGGAGCTTCTATCGGTTCTCCTGCCTCTTCTTGCACCTTAATTGATTTCAGTAAATCATCAATTTGGCTTTGACTTAAAATATCTGCCATATTGTCACTCCTGCTCTAAATCACCATATACTTGGCTGTAATATTCATCTAGTTCCTTGATTACTGAACCGTTCTCTGTAATAATCATTTCCACTCTTCGATTCTGCGCTCGCCCCTCTGTTGTTTCAAAGCTTGCAATTGGTCTATGTTGTCCATAGCCTTCGTTTACCAGTAAATTTCCTGGAACTCCAAGTTCTTGTAAATAAATCAAAACATTTTCTGATCTAGTAGATGATAAGGATCTATCGGTAGAAATCTCATTGGGAATATCTGGGGAACCTTGTGAAGTATGTCCCAAAATTCGAATTTCCTTGATGGAATCTTCTGCATTAATCAGTACCTCAGCCAATCCATCCAAAATCAATTTCCCTTCATCTAGCAACACATAACTATCACCATCAAAGAATACAGTATCTCGAAAGGTAATAAACTTATAACCATCCCCTTCAAATATTTCAACATCTGACATATTTGGATTTGTGTTCTGCAATTCGATCAGATTTTCATATAACTCATCAAACGCTTCTTCTTGACCAGACATATTGTTTTCCCCTGGCACATCATATTCCCCCTCTGCATCGATAGGTACATCTGGTGTGACAATTTGAGAAGGAGATTCTGCATCTGGATTTAAACTTCGAACTAAATTCTCCCACTTCACTTGATCCACACTAGAAATGGAATATAGTAATACAAAGAAACAAAGCAATAGTGTTACCATGTCCCCATAGGTATCCATCCAGTTGGAACCTGCTTCTTCTTTCTTCTGCCTTTGCTTCATCTATGCCCCCTTTCCTATTTTGCTGGTGCATCTCCTGCTGATGCTTCCGTATTTAATAATTTTATTTTGCGCTTTTCATGCAACAATGATACTAACTTTTCTTTTAAGTTTTTCGGATTTTCTCCTGCTTGAATTCCAATAACACCTTCAATAATAATTTGTTTATATAGAACTTCTTCCTCATTCTTAATACGCAATTTCTTAGCAATTGGTGCAAGCACTAAGTTAGCAAAGGTACTACCATAAAGAGTGGTAATCAGAGCAACCCCCATATCTTTACCAATGCTACTACTAGAACCAGCTGCTAAATCCATGTTAGCTAACATATTGATCAGACCAACTAAAGTACCAATCATACCAAAGGCAGGTGCATAACCAGCTGCTTTTTCATAAATACCGATTTGGTCATCATGTCTCTTGTCCATCATTGCCACTTCTGTTTCTAACATTTCACGAACCTTTTCTGCTTCCATAGCATCTACAACTAACATAATTCCTTGTTTGAAGAAAGGATCCTTTAAACCATTTGCTTGTTCTTCTAATGCTAGTAGTCCGTTCTTTCTTGCTATTTGTGCAAATTCCACAAGTGAGTCAATGACTGGTTCTACTTTAAATTGTTTTCCACCCATCAATTTCCCAAAGTGAGAAAAGGTACTTTTTAGAACTGAAAAAGGGAAACTTGCAATAACTGCACTGAGGGTGCCTCCAATAACAATCAGAATACTGGTCGCATCAAAAAAATTACCTAAGTCTCCACCACCGCTCAAAATCGCTACTACAATCAATACAAAACCGAGTATTATCCCAATAAGTGTCGAAATATCCATACTATGCTAGCCCTCCTAAATTAATTGCTTCTCTAAAACATTCTTTTTTAAAAGCAACTGTTTTATTTATGATTTCTTCTCTTGTTTCTACTACTACATGATATTTTCCATTCACCATAATCAATTTAGACTCTGGCATAAATTCTATATACTCTATCTGATCTGGATTGACCACTATGGTCTCTCCATTTATTTTTGTCAATTCAATCATAACGAAGTCCCGCCATTCTCATTCTGCTGTGAGACCGAAGTCTCACAGCTCATACTTTACTATCGCTTCATATTTACTAACTGCTCTAACATTTCATCTGTTACTGTGATAATTTTAGAGTTTGCTTGGTATCCCCTTTGTGTTGTAATCATAGATGCCATATCTGTTGCTAAATCTACATTGGACATTTCTAAATATCCACTTAATATCTTACCTGTTGTTGTTGCTACGGTTGGGATTGCATTTACATTCCCTGCATTGTCTCCAATACTATACATATAGCCTGCTGTCTGTTCTAAACCACTTACATTCTCTACAGAAGCAACTGCAATTTGACCAACTACAATGGCTGTATTATCAGAAGTTACCCCTACAATGGTTCCATCTGTACTAATTCTAACTGTTTCTAATTGATATTGCACAGTGTTTCCAGCTGCATCCGTATAAAAAGGAATTTGAATTGGTTGTAATGCATCTGTCTTAAATGCAGTGTCTGCATTTTCTGGAGTTACGGCATCGAAACCATATAGATAGTTTCCTGAATTATCTACAATATAACCATTGTTATCTACAGAGAAAATACCAACTCTAGATAAATTCAAGGAAGAAGTACCTAGATTGGTAGCTGGTATTCCTGTTGCAGCTGCCGAATCTCCACCAGCCATCATACCGCCAACAATAAAGAATCCTGTTCCATCGATCATACAGTCCAAACCATTCCCTGTGTAGCCCCAACTTCCTAAGGCGAAGTTGGTAGAAATAGATCCTACGTTTACCCCGTATCCTAATTGAGAACTGTTTACACCGCCGACATCACCAGCACCAGTTTCTCCTCCTGTACTTGCTACTAAATTTTGATAAATCGAATCTTGAAAGTTTGCAGAACGTGACTTGAATCCCCAAGTATTTACGTTTGCAATATTATTACTAATTACATCCATTTTGGATTGATGTGAGCGCAATCCTGTGATTGCTGCTGTCATTGCTTTAACCATGTTTTTTCCTCTCTCGCGCTATATGACTTTTATGCTTCGGATAAAAATCAAGCCCCCTTAAAGGTCCAGCTATAATATAATAGCGCTATCAATATTTGTAAATATATGTTCTTTCATTCTTGCTTGATCAACCGTTGTTACCACCACATTATTAGGTACATTTACAATAAACACATTGTCTCTGCCTATCACCACAATATCCTTCGCACCTTTTAATCTTGCCTTTTCAATAGCGCTGTTCAAGTCTTGTTGCAATGTTTCATTATAATCCAAACCTGACTCTTCCATTCTAGTTAAAGCATGTTTCGAAAATTGAACATCCCTCTTCTCCATACTTTCCTGAAGTATGGTAGAAAATTCAGTGCTTTTTGATGCTTGTTGTAGCTGCATTTCATGTTGCAGTTTCAGTTGACCTACACTACTTATCTTATGTAATTCCATCTTGCACCTCTACATTCTAAGGCGTTTCAGTTTCTGTCTCTGTATCTACCTCTGGAGTTTCTTCTGTTTCCGTATCCTCTGTGTCTACTTCCACATCTTCCTTGGTTTCACCCACTGACATAATCTGTGATAAAGCATAAGGCTCTCCATCAATAAATAAGATAGGATCCGATCCTAATAAAACTCCTGTTACTACACCTGTTGTATCAACGCCTGTATACATTCCAAATTCATCTACTTCTGCAACTGTTACCGTTTTGTCCATCATAGAAGTTGCATAGGTAATCGTATTAGAATAATTCATTTGAGTGATTGCTTCTATCATTTGTGTCTCTACCATCATAGCCATCATCTCACTAGTATCCATAGGATTATCAGCATCTTGATATTTCATCTGTGCTGCTAATAACTCATAGAAATCTGAAATAGATAAACCACCAGTGGTCGTTGCATTCGTTGTATTGTAACCTGTAGTAGCACTGTTACTTACACCTGTTATCATATGACTCCTCCTAGACCAATCCCAATCGAAGTTGTTGCAAAAAATCACTATTTTCTTGGTAAGTTTTTGACTCATTTTCTTGTTGAGATTGTTGCTTGTGTTTACTTTGTTGTTCCGCTTCTTTTTCTTGCTGTAAATAATCGGTTTGAGAAGTTTCCACTACTACTTGGGTTTCACTTCCCATTCTCTGTTCCATAATTACTGCCAAATCCCCAGCTTTTTGAGCTAGTAATTGAGCGGTATCTTTCTCACTGCAAATAATGGAAATGACAGCCTGTCCATTTTCAAATGTTGCTTTTACAGTCAACTCTCCTAAATTTCTTGGATTTAACTGAATTTCAAATTCTTCTCGACCACTCAAGATTTCCTTAACGATACGCTCATTCAACTGCTCTAAACTTTGTGCATTGCTAGAAACTGGCACTTCATTCTTAGCTGAAGTTTGCATATTTTGTATCGGCCCTGCTTGCTTCAAATCTACAGAATTAACGCTTGCATCAAGATTCACTTCTACTTCTGGTACTTTTGCTTCTTGATTTCCCTTTGGCTGTTCTTCCGCTACCATAAGTTGTTCTGCTACTTCCGCATCCACTCTAGCACCTTGTGTCCCCTGTTCCAATGATACATCCTGGAAAGATAAATTCTTCGCTTCTTCACTATGTTTAGAAGTTACTTGACTTTCTTCCGCTTTGACATCGGTTGCTATGACAGATTCTATTTGCTTTTCATTTTCTGCTTTTCCACCGAAAACTTCACTTGGCAATACCAACTTACCATAAACTTTACTATCCATTTCTTGCATCAACATCCTTGGATCTATCCATGATATAACTTCTGCCATAGCTTCTGCTTCAACTTCTGTGTTTTCTTCTAACGAATTCTCAACTCCTTGGTGCTTATCTTCTAACATCTTCGAAAAGGTAGATTCCTTTGCATCGTTAGTAGTTGTTTGTTCTGCCTTATTTGTACTGTCAAGTTTCTGCGAATATTGGTATTCCATCGTTTGCATCGACATTGTTACCGACATGAGATTCCTCCTTTCTTATTTAATATACTCTCGGAATCTTGAGCCCTTACTTTTAGGGCTCAAGATTTTCCTTAGGGGACTCTGTCCCCCACTTGTTCATCATGAATCTTGGAATCTGTTTCCGATATTCATGAACAAAGTAGGCACAAATCGTGTGGAAACGTCTGTATTTAGTGGCTGTTCTCTAGCCACTTAGGTACAGCTACGTTGAAACCGAGCGAAAGCGCATTTTGTGAATACTTTGTTCATGAATTTCGTCGGAAAGATTCCGAGAGCTCATTTTAATATGTTATAAGAATTTA
>CAYJHO010000126.1:4486-6491 GCA_964369945.1 uncultured Lachnospiraceae bacterium | reverse complement strand
GATAAGGCATGACAAGTAGCGTAATCGCAAATTTGTCATGTCTTTTTTTGTACCCTTTTTTGGGAATTAGTTGGAAGAATCTTTTCATAACTTAACCAAAGTCCAGTTTGTAAGGCTCTATGAACACTATTATCAGGGGCAAACATTAGAAAAAATTGGGAGGTTAGAGCACTGTGATAAGACGAGAGTGAAAAAGTCTTTGGATGGAGCGTTAAAAAAAATTAAAAAAAATTTACAAAGTAGGGGTTACAAACGTGAGACTTCTGTGTGAAAAGGTAAGGAAGAAACATATTACCTCCCTTAGAACCTTGAAAATTTCATATCCAATGAGATAAATACGTTAGCAATACGTGCCCCAAAGGCAAAGCGACAAAACGGTACGCCATGATTCTAGATAGAGGAGCGACTTCTACCAGAAACAAAGGGAAGAGTGAATCCATTCGCCATGACCCCTATTGCCTACGATGATACTCCTGTCTAGTCACAGCCCCTAAAAGGGAACACGCAATGAAGGCAGTCGGCAGAGAACCTGGCGAAGGATCCCACCTGTGACAAGGTTTCACAAACCTTGGTTTATCTCATTGCCTCATGCTAGGGGAGTAGTGTCGAAAGTAGCATATTTTTTTCATTAGATGATGGGGATTTCTATGGGCTAAGAGAAGGTAAGGTGGTGCCCAAATTAGAAGTCCCTATCCCTGTGATGAAAAAGAAAACCTAGATAAGAAAAAAGGAAATAGGAAAAGGATAGTATGCACAAAAAGTGTAGCAAAATGCTTGCTATATTTCTCACATATGAAGGCATAGTTTAAAAGAAAAGTGATAGCTATTGTGATAGCTTTGGAGTATGCTGTTGTTGGAAACATAGGATTGGAAAGCATAACAAACAAACACAAACGATAACCAACGATAGTCCATCATAAAGACCAACAAAGTACAACGAAAAACAACAACAAAGAAAGGAAGGATTTCCCTATGGCAAAACAAGTGATTAAGATACCATCTGTTATGAATAAGGCAGGAAAAGAGCAGATAGAGAAAAAGCGTGTGGCAGCGTATTGTCGTGTCAGTACGAAACAAGAGAGTCAAAAGAAATCCTACGTTTCTCAGATAGATTATTATAAAACTTATATTCAAAAAGAACCTTTATGGGAATTCGTAGATATTTATGCAGATACTAGTAGTGGAACTAAAATCCAATACCGAGAAGAATTTCAGAGAATGTTACAAGATGCGAGAGAACAGAAGATGGATATGATTCTTACCAAATCCATTACTAGATTTGGAAGAAATACGGTAGATACCCTTGGTGTTTTGCGAGAACTAAGAAGACTAGGCATCGATGTGTATTTTGAAAAAGAACGGATTCATTCCTTAGGGGAGCAAAGCGAAATGCTTTTAACCATTTTGTTTTCCATCGCACAAGCAGAATCCGAAGCCAATTCTAGCAATCGAAGGTGGGGGACACAAAAGGCTTTTCAAGCAGGCACTTACCGACTTAGTAAAGTAGCCTATGGATATGAAAAAAATGAGAAGAAAGAATTGGTACCACAGAAAGAACAGGCAAAGGTGGTGGAAGAGATTTTTCAATCCTATTTGTCTGGCAAGGGAAGTTATGTGATAGCGAAAGCATTAGAAGCTAAGGGAGTCCCGACCATACAAGGAGCTAAGGCATGGAATGAAAACCAAGTGTTAGACGTATTAAAAAATCCCATTTACGAAGGCAGCCTGTTATTGCAAAAGACCTATATGACAGATACCATACCTTTTCGAAAGTTGAGAAATTATGGGGAAAGAAACCAATACATGGTATCCTATCACCACAAAGGCTTGATTACAAGAGAAGACTTTGAAGCAGTAGAAAAAAAGAGAAGACGAGAAAAAGAGAGACAACTAGTTGAACCCATGGAAAGCACCAATCGTTATCCTCTTAGTGGGAAACTCATCTGTCAACACTGTGGAAGCACCTTTCGAAGACAAGTAAGAAGAACCAAAGGAAAAGGAGAAG
>CAYJHO010000126.1:0-4386 GCA_964369945.1 uncultured Lachnospiraceae bacterium | reverse complement strand
CACTGTGGAAGCACCTTTCGAAGACAAGTAAGAAGAACCAAAGGAAAAGGAGAAGTAGTAACCTGGAATTGTAGAACCCATGTGACCAAGATAGAGCTCTGTGGAATGCAACCTATCTTAGAGGAACAAATACTCACTTTGCTACAGCAGATCTGGACAAAGCTAGCCCTACATTCCGATCAACTACTAGATCCTATGATAGACTCCTTAGAACAATGGATGAAAAGAGGTGCCAATGGAGTAGAACGTAACGCACTAGAACAAGAAATGAAATTATTGAAGAAGCAGAATCAATCCCTTGCAAAGAGTGCACAGCAAGGCCTCATTGATTCTGCTTTTTTTATGGAAAAGAAGCGAGAGCATAAATCCTTGATGCAACAGTTAAAAGCAAAGCGAAAGAAAGAGGGACGAGAAAAAGAACTAGAAATGATATGGCAACAAACCAAAGAACTTCAGCAGCATGTAGTGGAAGATCCTGAGGGAAGATTCTTGCAAGATAGACATAGATTCTCTTCTGTCATTCAGCACATTACCATGACAAAGGAGAGGGAACTGATTGTCCATTTTCGAAATGGATTATCCTTACGTGAACACATGAAATAAAGAAATCAGGAAGGGAGAGGCGTAGGATGAGGAATCGAATTTTTTATGGATACCAAGAAAGACAAGGAAGATTGGAACTGGCACAAGAGGAAGCCATCTGGGTGACTCAAATCTTTCAATGGTATGTGAAAGAGCAAAGTTTACACCAGGTAGCAAAACGATTGATGGAACAAAAGATTCCTACCCTAAATGGGAAGCTTACTTGGACACATGGAGCCATCGGTAGAATCTTAGCAAACACTTGCTACTTAGGGGAGAAAGGGTATCCACCTTTGATTGAAGCCAAACTCTTTGATACAGCCAACACCATACGACAGCGAAAACAAGAAGAAAAAGCAAAGCCTAAGGGAAAGCGAAATAACTGGACAAGGGCATTTCAAGGGAAGGTTTCCTGTGGCATTTGTGGAGAACCCTATCAATATGCTCCCCATCGAAGAAAACCAGAAGAAAGACCAGGGACTTGGAAGTGTCAGCATCTAGAAGTAGGAAGTCAAAAAGAAAGCATGTTAGTAAAATTAAGGGAAGAGGAAGTAATCGAAGGGGTCATAGAAACTATAGAGCGGTGGAAGAAGGCAGGCAAGCCGATTCCAAAGGATCCCCCCAAAACCTTGGGACAAAGAAGAAAGATATACCAACTAGAGGAACGCATTCAACACTTTATAGAAGCAGGGGAGAGTAGTGAAAAGATTCTTCCCTTGTTACAAGAAAGGTTTCAACTCCAATATGAAATCTTACCAAGCCAAGGAGAAATGAGGTTAAGGACAGAGGAAGAGATTGCAAAAGCCGTTGCAGTGATTGAGCACTGTTACCAAGATATGGTCTCTAAGAAAGAGGCCTTATCCGTAGAAGAAATCGAAGATGCCATAGAAAGTATTGCCATCCTAGGAAAGCAAGGAATGGAACTACGATGGAAGTCAGGCATCGTCATCAAAGGACAAGAAATGTCATAAGAAGGGAGACTCATATGATAGCACAAAAAAGCGTATCTGTCATACCTGCCAAAAAGCACTTAGAACGAAGTGTAAAATTAGAACAAAGGACAGTGAGAGTGGCAGCCTACTGTAGGGTAAGTACCTTACACGAAGAACAAGAAAATAGTTACGAAGAACAAATCAAACACTTTGAATCCTTTATCCGAAACCATCCCAAATGGAAGATGGCAGGGATTTTTGCAGACGAAGGAAAAAGTGGAACCGGTAAGGAGAAGCGACCACAATTTTCTGCTATGATACAACAATGCTTAAAAGGAAAGATTGATGTGGTACTTACCAAATCTGTCAGTCGATTTGCTAGAAATACAGTAGACTGTTTAGAAACCATTCGACTCCTAAAATCCAAGAACATTCCAGTACTATTTGAAAAAGAAGGCATCAATACCATGGAGGCTACGGGAGAATTGCTGATTACCATCTTAAGTAGCCAGGCACAAGAAGAAAGTCGCAATCTTAGCGAAAACATCCAATGGGCACTGAAACGAAAGTTTGAGCATGGAGAAGTGGCACTGAATCATACCAACTTCTTAGGCTACACCAAGGATGCCGAAGGAAAGCTAGTCATTGTACCCGAAGAAGCCAAACTAGTACGTAGGATTTTCAAAGAGTACTTAGATGGAAAAAGTACGGTAGGAATTGCCAAAGGACTTACCGCCGAAGGAATCAAAACAGTGACAGGAAAAGATACCTGGAGTGCTTCCGTCATCATCTCCATTCTAAACAACGAAAAGCATTGTGGAGATGTGCTACTACAAAAAAGCACCACCATAGATTACCTAACCCATAAGCGAGTGAAAAATATGGGACAGGCAGACCAATACTTTATTGAAAACAATCACGAACCGATTGTATCCAAAGAAATCTTTTACCAGGTACAAGCAGAACTTGCCAAACGCTCTGGAAAACGAAAAGTATCTAGTAGCACAAAGGAAGAGAAGAAGATCGTAGATCCTAAGAAAAACAAAGAAGAAAATAAGGTAGTCACAGAGAAATCAAAATATAGTTCTAAGTATATCCTACATGGTATACTGATTTGTGGAGAAAGCGGACACTTCTATCGAAGACAGACCTGGTCCAAGTATGGGAAGAAACATGCCGTGTGGCGATGTGAAGATCGCCTAAAAAACGGAATACAAGCAGGCTGTAAACATGCAGAAACGGTAAAAGAAACAGAACTACAAAGAGCCATCATGAAGACCATCGCTGCCATCGTTAAGGAGCCAAAGGCATACAAGGCAAAAGAGTACAAGCAACTGCTGAAAGTAGTAGAAGAACGATTAGAAGATCTATACCAAGAAAGAAAAGAAGCAGGAGAGGAAGTCGAAAGAGAAAGCTATGAAGCGAAGAAATACCACTTCTACAATTTTGATGATGTACTAGTGAAACGACTCATAGAGAAGATAATAATCCTTAGAAAGCAGGAGATAGAGATTCACTTCTATGCAGGGATGATAGAAAAGGTGAAGATAGAGGAAATGAATAGTAGAATTGCTGTTAAATATTTACAAAATATGGTATAATTTTGAAGTTAAGTTTAAGAATATACAAGTATTTTTACAGATCACTTGTGTCTTGAGTGAGCAAAAGGAATGGAGACAAAATGGAGAGAATAAGAGTGGTGGCAGCGGTTATTCGTTATGATGATAAAATTTTAGCAATTTCTAAAGACTGTGATAATTTAAAAGATAGATGGGAGTTTCCTAGTGGGAAAATTGCGGAAGGTGAAACTCCAGAGCAAGCATTAGTGAGACAAATTAAAAATAAATTAGAAGCAGATATTGAGGTTGGTAAATGGATTGACACTATTGAGTACGATTATCCTACGTTCCATTTATCTATGGAGTGCTATTGGGCAAACGTTGTGACAGATGAATTAGTTTTGAAAGAAGCATCCGATTCAAAATGGCTAATAAGAGAGGAACTAGATAGTGTTAATTGGCTCCCAACAGATGTCATGTTAATAGAGCGGATAAATAGGGTGTTATTAAATGATGAATGTGTTAAATATAGTGAGAATGATTTATTGAAAATATCAGGTGTTAATAAAGTTTTGGAAATTAGTAAGGAAAAACTACTGAAGATAAAAAAGAGAAGCTTAAAGAATGAGATATCTAAAGCATGTTCTGGGGAAAATTTATGGGCATTGTTCGGGTACATAGATGAAACAAATATGGTATGTCTTCAAGTGGCCAGTGCTTATGATATCGAAACTGAGATTGTGAATGATTTGTATAGCATGCAACCACTTTCTGATGATCACGCAAAACCATGGAGTGGAAAATTTTATAAAAATATATTTAATGTTAGATATGGATTGAGTTCTAAATATCAAAAATATAGAGATATGTATGTAAATTATAATGGTTTCTTTGTTGTTTCAATTGACCATCAGAGATTAATAAAAGAAATGCAAGTTGCCGAATTTGATGCAGTAAAATATGCAGAGGTTCTGTTTGCCTTTAAGACTCGTTCAGTCTATTGGAATCCATTCGGGGTTGAGCACAAAATACTCAAGTCTGTGGAGGAAGAAGTTGATGGAAGTGTGCATTAATAATTTTTTTGAATGTATACAGCAATTTTTTATGCCAATTATTATTTTTATACTAGCGTTTTCTATAAATGCTTATTGCAAAATGAAACAAGCGGAGCAGAGAGATGGTTTTTTTTATGAAACTGAATTTGTGAAAAATTATATAAAGCCTCAAGGGATGGCATATGTGATGGCATTACTCTATACTAGTATTTTATTTTTTGTCAGAGACAATGAATCTGAGATAATAGGATTCGGGAT
>CAYJHO010000125.1:0-6524 GCA_964369945.1 uncultured Lachnospiraceae bacterium | reverse complement strand
TGAATTTCTGAAACAGATTCCGAGGTTCATGAGGAACAAGTGGGGGACAGAGTCCCCTAAGGAAAATCTAAAGCCCTAAAATCAAGGGCTCTAGATTCCGAGAGTATAATAATATTTTTAGGAGGGAATTATGGAGTATATTTTATTAGGAGTTTTGGCAATTGCAGTACTGATATTAGCAAGTAGTATTAAGATTGTTCCACAGGCAAATGCCTATGTTGTAGAAAGACTTGGTGGTTATCAAGGAACTTGGGGAGTTGGTTTTCATTTTAAGGTACCATTTCTTGACAAAATAGCAAGAAGAGTACTATTAAAAGAACAAGTGGTGGATTTCCCACCACAACCTGTTATTACAAAGGATAATGTTACTATGAGAATTGATACTGTTATCTTTTTTCAAATTACAGATCCAAAGCTTTTTGCTTATGGGGTAGAAAATCCATTAATGGCAATCGAAAATTTAGCAGCAACAACCTTGCGTAATATCATTGGTGAATTAGAATTTGACCAAACATTAACGAGTCGTGAAATTATCAATACTAAGATGAGAGCATCTTTAGATGTGGCAACAGATCCATGGGGAATCAAAGTAAACCGTGTGGAACTTAAGAATATTATTCCACCAGCAGAAATTCAAAATGCAATGGAAAAGCAAATGAAGGCAGAACGTGAAAGCCGTGAAGCTAAGACATTAGCAGAAGGTGAAAAGCGTGCCAATATCTTAAGAGCAGAAGGTGAAAAGCAATCTGCAATCTTAAGAGCGGAAGCAGAGAAGCAATCTGCAATCTTAAGAGCAGAAGCGGAAAAAGAAAAAATGATCCGTGAAGCAGAAGGGGAGGCAGAAGCTATCCTTAAAGTACAACAAGCGAATGCAGATGGTATTCGTATGATTCGTGAAGCAGGAGCTGATCAAGCAGTACTTCAAATCAAGAGTCTTGAGGCACTTGAAAAAGTAGCAGATGGTCAAGCAACTAAGATTATTATTCCATCTGAAATTCAAGGTTTAGCTGGATTAGCAACAAGTTTTAAAGAAATTATGGATAAATAAGATCGAGTATAGATTCGTAAAAGAAGGTGAAGCAGAAAATTGCTTCGCCTTTTTTTGCAAAGCTCTTACTTGTATCAATTAGGAAAATGTTGTATGATGTACATAAAATGAAGGATCGATAAGAAGTGGAGGGAATCATGAATTTAGTAGGAAGAGATTTTTTGAAATTATTAGATTATACACCAGAGGAAATTATTTATTTATTAGATTTAGCAGCAGAGTATAAGGATAAGAAGAAAAAAGGTGTCAGTGTGGATGAATTCAAAAATCAAAACATTGCACTTATCTTTGAAAAGACTAGTACTAGAACAAGATGCGCCTTTGAAGTAGCGGCATCTGATTTAGGAATTGGGACTACCTATTTAGATTCTACTGGTTCTCAAATTGGCAAAAAGGAGAGCATTGCAGATACAGCACGCGTACTGGCTTCTATGTATGAAGGAATTCAATATCGTGGTTATGGACAGTCCATTGTTGAAGAATTGGCAAAATACTCAAAAGTACCTGTGTGGAATGGTCTTACCGATGAGTTTCATCCTACTCAAATGCTTGCAGATCTTTTGACCATTCGTGAACATTTTGGTTATTTAAAAGGAATTAAATTTGCTTACCTAGGAGATGCTAGATATAATATGGGAAATTCCTTAATGGTAGCTTGTGCTAAAATGGGAATGGATTTTGTGGCTTGTACCAAGGAAACTTATTTTCCAGAAGCTGACTTAGTTGCAACTTGTAAGAAGATTGCAAGTGAAACAGGAGGAAGTATTTTGCTTACAAGTCAATTAGATGATATTCAGGGAGCAGATGTGGTATGTACGGATGTTTGGGTATCGATGGGAGAGCCAGATCAAGTATGGGCTGAGCGAATCAAGGAATTGATGCCGTATCAGGTGAATGCCAATGCTATGAAGAAGGCAAAAGAGAATGCCATCTTTATGCACTGTTTGCCGGCATTCCATGATTTGAATACAAAGATAGGAGCAGAAATTGGAGATAAATTTGGAATTACTGCTATGGAAGTGACAGATGAAGTTTTTGAATCTGCCCAATCGAAGGTGTTCGAAGAGGCAGAAAATCGTATGCACACCATCAAAGCTGTGATTGCTGCAAGTTTGAGAAAGACAACATGAAACAAAGAGTATTAGAGTTATTGTCAAAGCAACAAGGGTTTCTTTCTGGGCAGCAGATGTGCGAAATGCTAGGGGTTAGTAGAACAGCAATTTGGAAGGCGATTCAACAACTAAAAAAACAAGGTTATGAGATAGAATCTATTTCCAATAAAGGCTATCGTTTAATCGAAAATTTCGATTTGTTGAACCAATCAGAATTAAATTTGAAATTGCAAACAAAGGTATTAGGTAAGGAGTTAGTATTCTTTTCTAGTATTGATTCTACCAATTTAGAAATAGCTAGAAGAGCCCAGGAGAAAGATCATGGATTTCTCGTAGTAGCAGATGAACAAACTAGTGGAAGAGGCAGAAGAGGGAGAACCTGGGTATCTGTGGAGAAGAAGAATTTATACTTTTCCTTGATGTTAAAGCCTGAGTTCTCGCCAGAAGTTGCTTCTATGCTAACCCTTGTTATGGCCCTTAGTGTAGTGCAAGGCATTGAGCAAAAAACATCCTTAGACTGTGGCATTAAATGGCCGAATGATATTGTTTGTAAGGATAAGAAGGTTTGTGGCATTTTAACGGAAATGAGAGCAGAACCAGATTTGATTCACTATGTTACCATCGGGGTAGGGATTAATGTAAATCAGGAGGTTTTTTTGGAAGAAAGTTTGATGCATGCTTCCTCCTTAAAACTTTGCGGGGACCAATCCATACATAGAGCAGAATTATTAGCTAGTATTTTAAACTGTTTTGAACTCAACTACGAGCTGTTTGAAAAAGAGCAGAATTTAGCTAGCCTTGTCGAAGAGTATAATCAGAAATTAATCAATAAAGAGAAAGACGTAGCCGTGCTTTCAAACCAAGAAGATAGAATCGGATGTTGCCAGGGAATCAACTCATTAGGGGAACTTATCGTGGAATTTCAAGAGGGAAGACTAGAAGTGATCCGGGCAGGGGAAGTGTCTGTTAGAGGTTTGTATGGTTATGTATAGAAGTGAGGAATAGATGGAACAAGAAAGAATTGTATTATGTGGAGCAAATTCGTATCATCAAAAATACTATTTGAATGATATGTTTAAAGGCTTACCAGAAACTATTAAAGAAGAATTGCAAATTATGTGCGTACTTTTCACAGAGGATGTAGGTGGAATTATTACCTTAGTCTTTGAAGAAGATGGTTTGCTATCCATTGAGACAGATGCAGACGAAGGCGATTATTATTATGATGAAGTTAGTAGTGGACTGCTAGTGAATCGCATGAGAAATAAAAAAGTAGAATTATTTGAATCATTGACCATGTACTACCGAGTGGTGATTTTAAAAGAGGATATTACAGAGGTGTAGATGAAGAGTTTTAAGATAGGAAATGTGGAGTTTGAAAACAATTTGATTCTAGCTCCTATGGCAGGTGTAACCGACCTGCCATTTCGTATTCTTTGCAAAGAGCAAGGAGTAGGTTTGATCTATATGGAAATGGTAAGTGCCAAGGCGATCTATTTTGGAAATAAGAATACGGAAGCCTTGATGGAAATTCATGAAAATGAAACACCAGTGGCACTACAGCTTTTTGGTTCCGATGCAGATATCATAGCAGAGATGGCAAAACGAATAGAGGAAAGACCGTTTTCTACCTTAGATATTAATATGGGATGCCCAGTGCCAAAGGTAGCAGGAAATGGTGAAGGAAGTGCTTTGATGCGAAATCCTAAATTAGTAGCAGAAATAGTTGAAAAAACAGCGAGAGCTATCCAAAAGCCAGTCACCGTAAAGATTAGAAAAGGTTTTAATGACCAAGAAGTCAATGCGGTAGAAATTGCACGAATTGCACAAGAAAGTGGAGCAGCAGCCGTGGCTGTTCATGGAAGAACAAGAGAGCAGTATTACTCTGGTAAGGCTGATTGGGATATTATTGCAGAGGTAAAGCAAGCACTCAGTATTCCAGTTATTGGGAATGGAGATGTCATCAATGGAGAAAGCGCAAAGGCAATGTTAGAGCATACAGGAGTGGATGCTTTGATGATTGGGCGCGGAGCACAAGGAAATCCCTGGTTGTTTAGAGAAATTCTTCACTATTTAGAAACAGGAGAAGTAAGAGAAAGGGCGAGCAACGAAGAAAAAAGAGCTGTGATTGCACGTCATATCGATTTACAACTAAAGTATAAAGGTGAATATATAGGAATTCGTGAAATGCGAAAGCATTTGGCTTGGTATAGTGCAGGGATTCCACATTCCGCATATTTCAGAGATTTAGTGAATAAAGTAGAAACAAAGGAAGAGTTGCTAGCCTTAGTTTATCAAATTTTTCCTTGACACTTGTAAATATAATGACTATAATATAAAAGTTAAATTAGAATAGTAATTTTAGAAGGGGCGACCAATATGAAAAAGAATATATTAACTTATGAAGGTTTGAAGCGTTACGAAGAAGAACTACAAGACTTGAAAGTTGTGAAACGTAAAGAAGTAGCTGAAAAAATTAAAGAGGCCCGTGAACAAGGTGACTTATCGGAGAATGCAGAGTATGATGCAGCCAAAGATGAGCAACGTGATATTGAAGCAAGAATCGAAGAGTTAGAAAAGATTCTTAAAAATGCAGAAGTTATCGTAGAAGACGAAGTAGATTTAGATAAAATCAGCATTGGATGTAAAGTGAAAATCTATGACTATGATTTTGAAGAAGAAGTAGAATATAAAATTGTAGGATCTACAGAAGCAAACAGCCTGAAAGGCAAGATTTCTAATGAAAGTCCAGTTGGCCAAGCGTTAATGGGCAAAAGAGTTGGAGAAACCGTTGATGTAGATACTCAAGAAGGAATTATTAAATATAAAGTGTTAGAGATCCAAAGATCTAGCTAATCACGAAAAGGAGTCGTTAAAGTGGCAGATACACAGAATAATCAAGTAGAAGTTGAAGTACAAGAGCAAGATTTGAATCAGTTGCTCAAAGTACGTAGAGAAAAATTAGCTAGTTTACAAGAGGCAGGAAAAGATCCATTTGTTGTTACTAAGTTTGATATGAGTCATCATAGTGAAGAAGTAAAAGCAAATTTTGAAAGTTTAGAAGGTAGCGATGTAACCGTAGCTGGTCGTATTATGAGCAAGCGTGTTATGGGAAAAGCTTCTTTTTGTACGATCCAAGATATTGAAGGTAGAATTCAATCTTATGTTGCTCGTGACAGCATTGGAGAAGATATTTATGCAGAATTTAAGAAATATGATATCGGCGATATTGTAGGTATTACAGGTAGAGTATTTTTAACAAAAACTGGTGAAGTAAGTATTCATGCATCAGAAATCACACTTTTAACTAAGAGTCTACAAATTTTACCAGAGAAATATCATGGTTTAACGAATACAGACTTAAGATATCGTCAACGTTACACAGACCTTATCATGAATGAAGATGTAAAGGATACTTTTATCAAAAGAAGTAAGATTCTTAGTGCAATCCGTCGTTATTTAGATAATGAAGGATTTATGGAAGTGGAAACACCAATGTTAGTTTCAAATGCAGGTGGAGCAGCAGCTCGTCCATTTAATACTCACTACAATGCTTTAGGAGAAGACGTAAAATTACGTATTTCTTTAGAATTGTACCTAAAGAGATTGATTGTTGGTGGACTAGAAAAAGTATACGAAATTGGTCGTGTATTCCGTAATGAAGGACTTGATGCAAGACACAATCCTGAGTTTACTTTAATGGAATTATATCAGGCATATACAGATTACCATGGTATGATGGAATTAACTGAAAATCTATATCGTTATGTAGCAAGGGAAGTATTAGGTTCTTTACAACTTCAATATGGTGACGCTGTCATTGATTTAGAAAAACCATTTGAGAAAATCACAATGGTAGATGCAGTTAAGAAATATGCTGGCGTTGACTTTGATACAATCACATCAGATGAAGAAGCAAAAGCAATTGCAAAAGAGCACCATGTACACTTTGAAAAACGTCACAAAAAAGGCGATATTCTAAGTTTGTTCTTCGAAGAATTTGTAGAAGAGCATTTAGTACAACCTACGTTTGTGTTAGATCATCCAATTGAAATTTCACCTTTAACTAAGAAAAAGCCAGATAAAGAAGGATATACAGAGCGTTTTGAATTATTTATCATGGGTGGAGAAATGGCAAATGCTTACTCCGAGCTTAATGATCCAATTGATCAAAGAGAAAGATTCGTAGCTCAAGAGGAATTGATTAAGCAAGGTGATGAAGAAGCAAATATGATAGATGAAGACTTTATGAATGCCCTAGAAATTGGTATGCCTCCAACAGGTGGTATCGGCTTTGGTATTGATAGAATGGTAATGATGATGACAAACTCAACTGCAATTAGAGATGTATTGTTATTCCCAAC
>CAYJHO010000124.1:0-6576 GCA_964369945.1 uncultured Lachnospiraceae bacterium | reverse complement strand
AGATGTATTGTATTGGAAATCAAGATGGAAGCTTTTCTCCTATTGGCTTTCATGTGGAAGGTGAAATGTCTGGTATATTTTCTCAACCAATAAAACTATCATCAGGATATAAGATTTTTGAACAAGGCAGAGAAATCAAAGCAAATCAATATAGCTTTCACAATGGAGAAGGTATTTTTAACTATGATAACTTTAAGAAAGTAGTCAATGCGATAGATGATAAGCGAGCACTTGTCATTCAAATGGAGAGTGAGAAAGAAATTCAAATAGAAATGGATCTAGACTTACGTTTACGAGGTTGTTGGACATCAGAAAATGTGGAATTTGATGGTGGGAAAACTGTACTGGTGAAAGAAACAAGTTCTGAAGTCGTTGTAAGAATGGAGCATCAAGATTGGTTTGCTTCTGTTAGCGTTATGAATGGGAAAATTCTGAAAACTAATAATAGCTTGTCACTAGCATTGACTAAGGATAGTGTAGTAGTACTTGTGTCAGATTCTAACTCCTTAGAAGATGTAAAGAATCTTGCAAATGATGTAGTTGCAAATTATAAAACATATATTGCCACTCAACAAGATAGAAGAAAAGACTTAATGGCAAGAACTAGAATAGATGGAACCAATAGCAAATTGGTAGAGGCTTTTGACAGTTTGAAGCTAAATTACGATATGTTGGTGCAAAATATAGAGAATATAGGAGAAGGATATACAGCAGGATTTCCAGATTTCCAATGGTTTTTTGGCTGTGATACCACCTATGGTGTGCATGGAACACTTGCCGTAGGGCAGTTTGAGATGACAAAGAAAACCTTACGATTATTAAGAGAGGTATCCATGAAACACAATGGAAATGGAAGGGTAGTACACGAAATTTCACCATTTGGAGTAATCTATGGGGATGGAAATTTACAAGAAACTCCTCATTTTATTACAGCCGTTTATGAGACCTATCGTTGGACTGGAGATCAGGAATTCTTAGAGGAAATGTTACCATTTTGCATGGACGGCATGGATTGGGTAGAAACTAATATTCAAGAAGGTTCTGTGTGTCCTAAAGGAAATGGAATTGTAGAAGTACATGGTATTGATGGCAGAGTGATAGATATTGCCATTCTAACCATTGATGCCTATGCACAATTAGAAACTATGTGTGCAGCTTGTGGTAAGAATGAGAGAATAGAAGAATATAAGGCAAAGAGGTTGGCATTACAAGAAGAAGTAGTAGAAAAATTCTACTGCAAAGAAGAAGAATTCTTTGGCGATGTATTGTGTACCATAGAAGAGGTTAAACAGAGTAAAGACATTTTGATAAACTCTATTAAGAATACCAAAACATTATCAGCCCATATGGTAAAATACTTTGATAGGGTATTAAGTAAAGAGTATGAAGAAGGAGAGCTAATTCCATTAGTTTTGAAAAACTGGGTTACCATCATTCCTTATACCACTGACTTTGTTCCAAAAGAAATAAAGGAAAAGGGCATTAAGCAAATGCAAGAGCCGGCCTTTTACAATCACTTTGGCATGAAACTAGCATGTATGTGTGATGACAAGGAAGATCCAGTACATGACATCTATACTTTGAATAAATCCATGTCAATTAATACAGGATATTTAGCAGAGGTGTTTGCAAGAAATGGGCTTGTGGATAAGGCCTATGACTTGTTACTAGACCTTGCGAATATTATGGATTACGGTATGCCTGGGGCTATTAGTGAAATTTTACCAGATGATGGTTGTTTTATGCAATTTTGGTCAGGTTATGGTATTCACCATGTATTATTAAGACATATCCTTGGGATTGAAGTGGATGCACCGAATAAAAGGCTAGTGATTAAGCCGCAATTACCAAGTTCATTGGATACCTTTAAGGTAAGCAATCTACTAGTTGGAGCTTGTCATTATGACTTAGTATTTGAACGAGTAGATGGACTAGTGAGGGTAAGTGCTACTATGAGTAAGGAAGATTATAAAGTAGAAATATTATAACAAAATAGAAGATAAAGGTGAAAAATAAATTTGATAATCTGATTTTTCACCTATAGTGTTTGTGGGATGCGTCACAAACACCATGATCGCAATGCTGAATTTTAAATTCAGTATTGCGTACCGATACAAAAACGCATCGGAATGGATGGAATTATGATTTTATATAATAAGGGTGTGGGAGAATATGAACATTTTCTCATCACAGAAGACTGTTTTGATGAAATGCATTTAGGAAAAACAGAAACCATTATGTGTCAAGGAAACGGGTACTTATGTACCCGTGGATATGCAGAGGAAAGCTATCCTAAAAAGACTGCAAATACCTTTGTAGCAGGGACGTTTAATGTGGCAAATGAAAATGAGGTAACAGAGCTACCCAATATAGCTGATTGTTTTTCCATGGATATTGAAATTGATGGATATCGATTTTATCTAACAAGAAACAATGTAGAAAACTACGAAAAAACATTAAATCTAAAGACAGGAGAGTTAATTCGTAGTTTTCGCTATATAACAGAGGACAATGCCTTTGATTTTGTGATGAGGCGCTTTGTTTCTTGTGACAATTTGCATTTGTCTGCACAAAAAATAGAAATTACTCCACTAAAAAAGACAGCAAAGATTGTGATTACATCAGGAATTGATAATCGAGCTACTAATTCTGGAGAAATGCACTTAATTGAAAAAGAAATACGCTTTTATGAGAAAAAATATATTTTCTCTCATTTAGTGACGAATCATTCCCATATTGATTTCTATATAAATTCAGCTCATAAGATTTTTGTTGATGGTGTAGAGGATACTACTATTCCAAAGCCAATGATGGCAAGAAGAAAAATCTCACAACAATTTAGCAAGCAAGTTGAGGCAGGACAAAATCTATGCCTAGAGAAGTTTAACCTTTATTTTACCTCTATTGATAAAAAAGACTTGGCTTGTTATAAGTTAAAAGAAAGCTATCAAGAATTGTTGCCAGTGCTTGAAAGTGGATATGAAAATCTCTTTCTAGCAAGTAAAAATGCACTTTATAAGAAATTGTGGGAGAAGCAGAAGATTTGTATCAATTCGGAAAATATGTTTGACCAAGTAGCAATTAATTATGCCATGTACCATCTACTAGTGATGACACCAGCCCATGATAGTCGTATGAATATTGGTGCTAAAGGTCTATCAGGAGAAGGTTATAAAGGTCATACGTTTTGGGATACAGAAGTATTTTTACTACCTCGTTTTATTGCACAAGAGCCAGAGACGGCAAAGAGCTTATTGACATATCGTTATTTAGGCTTAGAAGGGGCTAGAAAGAAAGCGAAAGACAGTGGATTTGAAGGAGCAATGTTTCCTTGGGAAGCAGCGAATCCAGATGATGGAGAGGTAACACCTGTATACAACAATATGGATCCTCTAACAGGAGAAAGAGAAATTGTTAAAACTGGTTTTATGGAAATTCATATTACTGCAGATGTAGCCTTTGGTGTGTACAGCTACTATAACTTTACCAAAGATATAGAGTTTATGGAAAACTGCGGTTATGAAATTATTTTAGATACTGCAATTTTCTGGAGTTCTAGATTAGAAAGTTCAAACGATAATAGCCTATTACATATTAATGGAATCATAGGACCGGATGAATATTCAGAGGATGTAGACGATAACGCTTATACCAATTACTTAGCAAAATGGAATATGGAGTATGCACTAGAAATTTATGATTTCTTAGAAAAAGAAAACAAAGAATTACTAGATAAACTTTGTGAAAAAACAGGGTTTAGAGAGAAAATGGAAGCAATTCGTGAGCGTAGTCAAAGAATCTACATTCCTATGGTAGGGGAAGATTTGATTATGGATCAAGATAGAACCTTTAGAAACTTAAAGGAAATTGATCTAAGTAAGTATAAAAATGCTTCTAAGGTTGGACTAATTCTAGAAGATTATAACTTAGAAACAATCAGTGAATTTAAGGTATCGAAGCAAGCAGATATCATGGTATTGTTCTTGCTCTTTGGAGAAAAGTGGAACGATGAGATTAAAAAAGCAAATTTTGATTACTATGAATCTTTCTGTTTGCATGACTCTTCTTTAAGCTTTAGCACCTATTGTATTCTTGCAAATGATATTGGGAACACAGAGTATAGTTATGAATTGTTTAAACACGCTTGTGATATTGACCTTGGGCAAGCTATGAATTCAAGTGATGCAGGAGTTCACGCAGCTTCTTATGGTGGTATTTGGCAATGTATTGTCAACGGATTTAGTGGGGTACGTATGATAGATAGAAGACTCCATATCAATCCGAGATTGCCAAAGGAAATGAAGAGCATTCAATTCTCGATGTATTATGCTGGAAGTGAACTAGAAATTTCTGTAGGAAAAGATAGTATGACAGTGAGAAATAAGGGCGAAAAAGAAGTAGAAATAGTGTTGTGCGGAACACTTGTTAAGCTAGAGTGTAGGAAGGAAATAAATAAGAACTATGAGTAAAATAGAATGTGCAATTTTTGATTTAGATGGAGTATTAGTGGATACTGCAAAGTATCATTACTTAGCTTGGAAAGAGTTAGGAATAGAATTAGGCTTTGACTTTACAGAAGAGCAAAATGAAGACTTTAAAGGGGTAAGTCGTATGGCGTGCATGGACATTATGTGCAAACTAGCTGGGAAGCAAGATATGGATGCAGAAACTAGAGTTCGTCTTGCCAATGAAAAAAATGATAAATATCTAGAGCTTATTGGTCAAATCGATGGTAGTGAATTATTACAAGGTGTGGTAGAAACCCTAGAGCTTTTCAAACAAGCTGGTATCAAGATCGCTCTTGGCTCTGCAAGTAAAAATGCAGTAGTTATTTTAGAAAGAACTGGCATTAAGTCATACTTTGATGCTATAATAGATGGAACAAAAGTAAGTAAGGCAAAGCCAGACCCAGAAGTCTTTTTATTAGGAGCCGAAACGCTTGGGATTTCGAATGAAAATTGCGTCGTTTTTGAAGATGCCTACGCAGGAGTGGAAGCAGCAAAAGCAGCAAATATGAAATGTATTGGAATTGGAAGTAAAGAGAATCTTCCAAATGCTGACATTCATATGGATTATGTGGGAAAGGTAAGTCTTGAACTATTAGAAAGGATATAAATTCCATGAAAACAAACGACAGATATCGCCCCAAATTTCACTACACAGCAGAAAAAGGTTGGATCAATGATCCCAATGGTTTTTCTAGGTATCAAGGAGAGTATCATCTATTTGCACAGCACAATCCATACGACTCAGTATGGGGACCAATGCATTGGGCTCATGCAGTGAGTAAAGATCTTATTACTTGGGAACATAAGGAGATTGCCCTAACACCAACAGAGGATTATGAGAAAGACTATGGGTGTTTTTCAGGTTCAGCCATCGAGTTTGAGGGAAAACATGTGCTAATGTACACTAGCGCTGGAGGAACCTTCTGGGGACCTCAAAAGCAGCAACAATGTATTGCGATTGGTGATGGGAATCACTATACAAAGTCCCCTTCTAACCCTGTGATTGGTGAGAAAGATTTACCAGACTTTGCACAGTGCAATGACTTTAGAGATCCTAAGATGATACAGCATGGAGATTACATCTATTCTATCATTGGATCTAGAGTAGAGGAATCTGGCGTAGGAACTATTCTATTATATCGTACAAAGAATCTAATCGATTGGGAATATGTGGGAGAGACCTTACGTGCTGATAAAAGCATGGGGATTGTTTTCGAGTGCCCAGACTTATTTAAACTTGGGGATAAGTATGTAATTGTGACTTCTCCTATCCATATGGAACAACAAGGTAATAAATATGCCAATCTCAGTGTAGTAATCTATTTAGTAGGGGATATGGATTTTGAAACGGGAAAGTTTACGCCTGAGTATTATGATGAATTAGACAGCGGCTTGGATTTCTATGCGCCTCAAAGCATGGAAGATGAGAATGGTAGACGAATTCTAATAGCATGGGCGCAAGGTCAAGATCGCAATATGCCAAGTCATCTCTTAGGCCATGGTTGGGCAAGTTGTATGTCTCTTCCGAGGGAATTAATCCTAGAAGGAAATCGATTGGTACAAAGACCAATTTCAGAGCTAGTGAATTATGAAAGTAATGAACAAACAGATCTTAGCAAAGGAAATCAAGAACAGTATAGATTGCAAGTAAAGATAGATACTACTAGTGGAAGTTTTGTGAAGTTAGAACTATTAAAAACTCCAGCAGGAGCCTTTACCATTTATGTAGATATAGAAAAGAATACAGTTACTGTGGATCGAAGTAAGAGTTTCTTTCAGTTAGAAAAGAATCCTGTAGAAAAGGATTTGAAAGGAAAACGAATCGTTGAGATCGAAAGGAAAGCGAATCTAGAATTAGATATTATCGTAGATACCTCTATTGTGGAAGTATTTATAGATGGTGGTCGATATACCATGACTTCAAACTATTATACAGAGACAACAGAAATTACAAGTAATCTAGAAAGTGATTGTACCGTAGAGATACGAAAAGTGGATATAGGATAAAAATAGAGGCTACTAGTTTTAAGTAAACTAGTGGCCTTTCTAACAAATTTTAAATTTTAGC
>CAYJHO010000123.1:0-6676 GCA_964369945.1 uncultured Lachnospiraceae bacterium | reverse complement strand
TATTCTCATATTCTAGACAGTAAATCTAGTTATGTCAATGAAGGAAGTAAAAAGACATAAAAAATTCATTATTTTTTCAAAGAAGTGTTTTGCAAATCATAAAAGATAATGTTACAATGTGGGTAAGGCATAATTTTGGGAGAATAGAAATATGAGTGAAGTATATGTAGAGTGGCTAGTAAAAAGAGTGAGTACTGGTCTAGACAAAGTAAAAAGAGCAGCTTGTGCTATCGTTTTAAGCTTATTAGCAATAACATTTTTTTTGACTGGGAATATTGTTATTATGATTTTAGCAATAGCAGTTGCAGCAGGGACTTACTTTGTATTCCTAACAACAGATGTAGAGTTTGAATATCTATATGTTGATAAGGAATTAAGCGTGGACAAGATCTTTTCTAAATCAAGAAGAAGAAAAGGTGGTAAATTTGAAATGGATGGTGTAGAGATTATTGCACCAATGAATTCAGCGAAATTGGATAATTTCAAGAACAAGCAATGTAAAGTAATGGACTATAGCTCAGGAGTTGCAAAGAATGAAAATCGATTTGTGATGTATTACAAAGGTAATGTAAAAGTGATTTTCGACCCTAGCAAAGAGCTAATGGAAGCTATGAGATATGGAGCACCTCATAAGGTACATATTCAAGGCTAAGTTAAATTTAGGAATTGACTTTATTGCTAGTCTAGATTATACTCAAATTTAATAAAATTTAAGGAGTGAAGAAGATGGGTCAAATTATTGGTGATGGCATTACTTTTGATGATGTGCTATTAGTTCCAGGTTATTCGGAAGTTATTCCAAACGAGGTAGATTTATCTACACAGCTTACAAAGAAAATTAAGCTAAATATTCCTATGGTGAGTGCGGGGATGGATACCGTAACAGAATACCTTATGGCGATTGCGATGGCACGTCAAGGTGGTATCGGTATTATCCACAAGAACATGTCAATTGAAGAGCAGGCAGATGAGGTAGACAAGGTAAAGAGATCTGAAAATGGCGTTATTACAAATCCATTCTATTTATCCCCAGATCATACATTAGCAGATGCTGATGAATTGATGGGCAAGTATAGAATTTCTGGAGTACCTATTACAGAGGGGAAAAAGTTAGTAGGAATTATTACAAATCGTGATTTGAAATTTGAAACAGATTTTTCACAGAAAATATCAGCTTGTATGACAAGCAAGAATCTTGTAACAGCAAGAGAGGGAGTAGATTTAGATGATGCTAAGAAGATTTTAGCAAAGGCTAGAGTTGAAAAACTTCCGATTGTAGATGAGAACAATAACTTAAAAGGTTTAATTACCATCAAAGATATTGAGAAAGCAATTAAATATCCAAATGCAGCAAAGGATGCACAAGGAAGACTTCTATGTGGAGCAGGGGTTGGAATTACCGCCAACGTAATGGATAGAGTGGATGCTCTAGTAAAGGCACATGTAGATGTGATTGTACTTGACTCTGCACATGGTCACTCAGCTAATGTATTAAATTGCGTTAGAATGATCAAAGAGAAGTATCCTGAACTTCAGGTTGTAGCAGGAAATGTAGCAACAGCAGAAGGTACCAAGGACTTAATCGAAGCAGGAGCAGATGCCGTTAAGGTTGGAATCGGACCAGGTTCTATCTGTACCACTCGTGTAGTAGCAGGAATTGGTGTTCCTCAAATTAGTGCCATTATGAATTGTTACGAAGTAGCAAAAGAGCACAATATTCCAATCATTGCAGATGGTGGATTAAAGTATTCTGGTGATTTAACTAAGGCTTTAGCAGCCGGAGGTAGCGTTTGTATGATGGGATCTATGTTTGCAGGTTGTGAAGAATCTCCTGGAACATTTGAATTGTATCAAGGCAGAAAGTACAAAGTTTATCGTGGTATGGGATCTATCGCAGCTATGGAAAATGGCTCAAAAGACAGATACTTCCAAACCAATGCTAAGAAATTAGTTCCAGAAGGTGTAGAAGGACGAGTTGCTTATAAAGGACATGTAGAAGATACTGTATTCCAATTAATTGGTGGTATCCGTTCTGGTATGGGATATTGTGGAGCAGGAACAATTACAGAATTACAAGAAAACAGTAAATTTGTTAAAATTTCAGCGGCTTCTTTAAAAGAAAGTCATCCACATGACATTCATATTACCAAGGAAGCACCGAACTATTCAATAGAACAATAAATTTAAATCCAAATGCAACTGGCGGAAACTCGAAAGAGTAGGGAAACCTAGAGGGAGCATAAGAAGGATTGTAAGCCGACCGCCTGGGCACCATTTACTAGATTATTAGACGTGGGCCCAGGTGGTTTTTTATTTTATGAACTCTCGGAATCTTTCCAACGAAATTCAAATACAAAGTATTCACAAAATGCGCTTTCGCTCGGTTACAACGTAGCTGTACCTAAGTGGCTAGAAGACAGCCACCAAATACAGACGTTTCCACACGATTTGTGCCTACTTTGTATTTGAATTTCGGAAACAGATTCCGAGAGTATATTTTGAATTATGGAGGAAAAAATGAAAAAGTTAAATATTTATGATGAATTAGCAAACAATACCTATCCAGGTAGAGGTATCATTATCGGAAGAAGTAAGGATGGAAGCAAGGCAATTACCGCATACTTTATTATGGGGAGAAGTGCAAACTCTAGAAATAGAATCTTTGTGGAAGAGGGAGCTGGAATTCGTACCGAGGCATTTGATCCTTCCAAGTTAGAGGATCCAAGTTTAATTATTTATGCACCAGTAAAGGTGTTGGGACATCAAACAATCGTAACCAACGGAGATCAAACAGATACGATTTATGAACAAATGGAAGCAGGAAAAACATTGGAACAGGCACTTAGAATTCGTAGATACGAGCCAGATGGTCCAAACTACACACCACGTATTTCAGGAGTGATGGAAATAGAAGCTGGAGAATTTGCTTATTCTATGTCTATTTTGAAAAGCAATAATGGAGATCCTGATGGAGATAATAGATATACCTTTTCTTATGAAAATCCAAAAGCAGGAGAGGGTAGATTTATTCATACCTATCACGTAGATGCAAATCCACTTCCAAGCTTTGAAGGAGAACCAAAATGGATTGACCTAGAGGATGATATGGAAACTTTTGCTAAGAAATTATGGGAGAACTTAAATGAAGATAATAAGGTATCTTTATTTGTTCGCTATATTGACATTGCAACTGGAACATACGAATCCATCATTATGAATAAAAACCAATAAGAGGAGAAGCAAAATGAAAGAATTACAATTAAAATACGGATGTAATCCGAATCAAAAACCATCAAAAATTTATATGGAAAATGGAAGTGATTTACCAATCACAGTATTAAATGGAAATCCAGGATATATCAATTTCCTAGATGCCTTTAATGGTTGGCAGTTAGTAAAAGAATTAAAAGAAGCAACTGGATTACCAGCCGCAACTTCTTTCAAGCATGTATCTCCAGCAGGGGCAGCCGTGGGATTGCCACTGACAGAAACCTTAGCTAAGATTTACTGGGTAGATGATTTAGGCGAATTGTCACCACTAGCTTGTGCTTATGCTAGAGCAAGGGGCGCTGATAGAATGTCTTCTTTTGGAGATTTTATTGCACTATCTGACGTATGTGATGTAGATACAGCAAGATTAATCAAGCGTGAAGTTTCTGATGGAGTGATTGCACCAGGGTTTACAGAAGAGGCCTTAGAAATCTTAAAAGCTAAGAAAAAAGGTGCTTACACAGTAATTCAAATGGATGAGGCTTATGTACCACAGGCGCTTGAAGTGAAGCAAGTGTATGGCATTAACTTTGAACAAGGTAGAAATGAATTAGAAATTAACGACGAGTTTTTATCTACCGTAGTGACAGAAAAGAAAGAGATTCCAGCTGAAGCATTGATTGATATGAAGATTGCTTTGATTACTTTAAAGTATACACAATCAAATTCAGTTTGCTATGTAAAAGAAGGGCAAGCCATCGGAATTGGAGCAGGACAACAGTCAAGAATTCACTGTACTAGACTAGCAGGTTCTAAAGCAGATAACTGGTATCTACGTCAATCACCACGTGTGATGAACTTAGAATTTTTAGATTCTATTGGACGCGCAGAGAGAGACAATGCCATTGACCTATACATCGGGGAAGATTTTATGGATGTATTAGCAGATGGTATCTGGGAAACTATTTTTAAAACAAAGCCAGAAGTATATACCTTAGAACAAAAAAGAGAATGGTTAGATACTCAAAAAGATGTGACTATTGGTTCAGATGCCTTCTTCCCATTTAGTGACAATATTGATAGAGCAGCAAAAAGTGGAGCGAAATACGTAGTACAACCAGGTGGTTCTATTAGAGATCAAGTAGTAATTGATTGTGCAAATAAGCATAATATGGCAATGGTATTTACAGGGATTCGTTTATTCCACCACTAATTGTCAGATATAGGTAGAAAATGTCGATTTCTTCTGTTATACTGATATCATAGTAGTTTAACAACTGTTGTTTTGCGTGAGGGAATGATATGGTATTTAGTAGTTTGACATTTATATTTATTTTTCTACCATTGGTGCTTTTGACTTATTATGCACTACCAAGAAAGTTTTCAAATTATATTATATTTATAAGTAGCATTATTTTTTATGGAATTGGAGTTACAAACCATATCCATTATTTAATATTGCTACTTATTTCTATTTTTGTGAATTATCAATTAGCAAGAAAAATCATACGGTATTATCGAAGTGAGCGCAAGAAAGTATTTCTAATCTGGGGAATCCTATACAATTTGGCTTGGCTTATTTTGTTTAAATACTCCATAGTATCCCCCATTTTACCGATTGGTATTAGTTTTTATACCTTTCAAAGTATATCCTATTTGGTGGATACCTATCGGGACGATAAGTGGAAAAGAAGCTCTTTTTTAGAAATTGGTGTGTATATCGCAATGTATCCACAATTGATAGCAGGACCCATTGTTACTTTTGGCGAAATTAGAGATCAATTAAGTAAAAGAACGGTGGATTTAGCGAAAATAGATTTAGGACTAAGAGAGTTTACCTTGGGTCTAGCGAGTAAAGTTTTGATTGCAAATCGAATTGGAAGTTTGTGGTTTGAGGTAAATAAGATAGGTTTTGATAGTATTTCTTCTGAGTTGGCTTGGCTAGCGATTATCGCTTATACCTTACAGATTTATTTTGATTTTTATGGATATTCCTTGATGGCTATTGGTCTTGGCCATATGTTGGGCTTTGATTTACCTAAAAATTTTGATTACCCTTATTTGTCTAAATCTATGACAGAGTTTTGGAGACGTTGGCATATGACTTTAGGAAATTGGTTTAAATCCTATGTTTATATTCCGCTAGGTGGAAATCGTTGTTCAAAAATAAGACAGATAGTAAATTTATTATTGGTATGGATTTTGACAGGAATTTGGCATGGAGCTAGCCTAAATTTCCTTATATGGGCTATGTTTTTATTCTTAATTATAGTACTAGAAAAGTATGTGCTACATTATATATTAGAGAAAGTACCATTTCTAGCAAGGTGCTATATGACCATATTAATTCCGATTAGTTGGGTCTTTTTTGCCATTACAGAACCAGAGGGAATACCAAAATATTTGGAAAAACTAGCAGATATTATTCAGTTACCAGAAACGGGTGTACTAGCTTGGGATTTCTTCTATTATGCAGAGATTTATGGTCTTACCATTGTAATAGCTTTGCTATTTTGCAGTAGAATACCTGGAAAAATTTACCGTAAGTTTCGTTACCGCAAATGGATGGCATTATTACTTTTACTTATGTTTTGGGCATCGGTATATTACTTATACCTAGGAATGGATAATCCATTTTTGTATTATAGATTCTAAGAAGAAAGGGAAAGGCAAATGAAAGAAACATATTTTTATAAACTACTTATGTCATCTGTTATATTCATAGGCCTTTGCCTGTTATTTCAATTAGGGATTACAGCAAATAAGACAGAGGACAATAAAATAAGCCAAAAACAAGGAAATGAAATTTTACAACAGATAACACAAGAACAGATAGAAGAGGACTTAGGCGAAGGAAGTATATCACCTGAGGTAACTTACGAGGGCGCAATGTCTCCTGAAGTAAACTATGAAGGCGCAATGTCACCTGAGGTGAATTACGAAGGAGCCTTATCGCCAGAAGTGGATTATGGAGACGGGGCAGAAAGTGAAATTCCAAAGAAAGAGTTTGTGAGACAGGATTTTGTTCCGGTAGATCTTAGTTATATGAATGATGCACTATTGATTGGTGATTCTAGGATATTGGGATTGGCTCAGTATGGGGACATAGGAGAAGCTGATGTATTTGCAAGCAATGGTTTGAATGTGTTTCGAGTCCTAGAAGAAGAGCTTCCTTTTGGGGAAGAGGAGCTAGAACAAAACATGGAGCAAATTTTGTTAGAGCAAGAATATGGAAAGATCTATATAATGTTAGGTATTAATGAGTTAGGATATTCCATTGAAAGCATTGTAGAATCTTATCAGTCTTTAGTGATAAAAGTGCAAGAATTGGAACCTAATGCTACGATTTTTATTATGGCGAATAGTCATGTGACCGAGGAAAAGTCAATAGAATCAGAGGAAATAAATAATGAGAGAATTGATGAGTTAAATTTAAAACTAGAAGAAATGGCACTAGAGTTAGATG
>CAYJHO010000122.1:0-6900 GCA_964369945.1 uncultured Lachnospiraceae bacterium | reverse complement strand
ACATACGATATAAGTGTGGTCGAATCACTTGGCTTGTAAGTATTACAGTATCTTGTGATAATTCATGGAACTTCTTAATGCTCTCTCCTATTTGATTTAACATACTTTGCATCACATCAGGATGTAGCGCTAAATATATTCCTTGATCACTTTTAGCCATACTAGCAACTAATGCCTTTTCTAATTCAGCATCCAAAGTTACTACTCTCATTTGCCCATCTTCACAGAACCTTCTTGTAATCGTTCTCTTTAATGCGGAACGAATGCTCTCTGTGATCATCGTCAGATCAAACCCAGAAACTGCGCTATCTGCTATCGTTTCTAAAATGGTATCCATATCCTTAATTGGTATTCCCTCTTTTAATAAGTTTACCAATATTTTCTGTAAATTACCATAGGAAATCACATTTGGTACCACATCTTTCACTAAATCTTCACTAGTTTTCTTTGTATTTTCTACTAGTAGCTGTACTTCCTGCCTACTCAACAATTCGTAAGCATGCCTTTTAATGGTTTCTGATAAATGCGTTAACATTACAGAAAGAGGGTCGATAACCGTATATCCATATACCTCTGCTAACTCTTTATTCTCAGGCAAAATCCACTTACTAGGAATCCCGTATGCTGGTTCTATGGTTTCAATCCCTGATATATCTGCCACTGGATTTGGCGGTTCTAATGCTAGATAATGATCTACTAATAGTTCGCCCTTTGCTATTTCTTCGCCTTTTATTTTAATCACATACTGATTCGTACTTAAACTAGCTTTATCTCTCAGTCTAACAGAAGGAATTACAAATCCCATATCACTTGCATATTGCCTTCTAAAAATTACGATTCTATCGATCATCTTTCCTCCACTAGATTCATCTACTAGCGGAATAAGACTATAGCCAAACTCCATTTCTATAGGCTCTACCCCTATTAGAGAGTATACATTATTAATGTCTCTGTAATAGGCTTCTTCTGTTGCTGGAGGTGCCACCTCTGCAACCTTTTGCAAAGCCTCTTCCTTGACTGCCTTTTCCTGTAACTTGCGATACAAGTAATATCCTCCTACGAGAAATGCTGCTGCAAACAACAGAAGTTGAAACGTTGGCATTCCAGGAATAAAAGCTAATATCAGTAAAATACCACCTGAAATCATAATCGCTCTAGGTTGCGCAAGAAACTGTGCTGAAACATCTTCGTTCAAACTTCCTTCAGACACCGCTCTTGTTACAATCATACCCGTTGCTACAGAAATCAATAAGGCAGGAATCTGTGATACCAATCCATCACCAACCGTAGCAATGGAATAAATGCTCATTATTTCTGTTATTTCCATATCTAAGGTAAATAGACCTATTACGGTACCACCGATTATATTAATAGCCGTAATGATAAGGGACATAATTGCATCCCCTTTTACAATTTTCGTTGCACCATCCATAGCACCATAGAAATCGGCTTCTCTTTGAATTTTTCTTCGTCTTTCTTTTGCTTCTGTGTCACTTACTAAACCAGCACTTAAATCTGCATCAATGGCCATCTGCTTACCTGGCATAGCATCCAAGGTAAATCTTGCAGCAACTTCTGCCACACGCTCTGCCCCTTTTGTAATTACCAAAAACTGCACCAATACGATAATCAAGAAGATAACAATACCTACTATAACATCTCCTTGTAACACAAAATCTCCAAAGGCCTGAATCACATCTCCTGCTTGCCCTTGTTCTCTTAGAATTAAACGAGTCGATGATACGTTGATTCCTAAACGGAATAAAGTTGTAATCAAGAGCAAAGACGGGAAAATAGAAAACTCCAGTGGCTCTTTGATATTCATACTGACTAATAAAATCACAAGAGCTATCGCAATATTTATAATAATCATGACATCCAGTAATACTGTCGGCATAGGAATAATCAATAGTAATACAATCGCTACTACGGCAACCGCAACAGCATTGTTAATAATTTGCTTCATGTTTTACCTCATTTTATTATTTAGTTTATATACATAAACCAAGATTTCAGCAACAGCACCATAATATTCCGCTGGAATTTCATGATTTAATTCTGTTTCTGCATAGATTGCTCTCGCTAGTGGTTTGTTTTCTACAATAACCACATTATTTTCTTCCCCAATTTGAATAATTCTTAATGCTAACTCATCTTGACCCTTTGCCACCACTATAGGCGCTGCACTCTTATCTTTATCATATACTAGAGCTACTGCAAAGTGTGTTGGGTTTCTTATAATTACATCAGCATTAGGAACCGCTTGCATCATTCTAGACATAGCTCGTTGCCTTTGCATCTCTCGAATTTTGCCTTTGATTTGAGGATCCCCTTCCATTTGCTTATATTCTTCCTTAATTTCTTGCTTTGACATTCGAATATTTCTTTCATATTCCCATTTCTGATACAGATAATCAAAAAAGGCAATAAATGCAAAAATAATAGTAACTCGAAATACAATATTCATACATAGTTCGAATACAAAACCTACAGAAGCATGAATGCTCATATCCATAGTTCTAACTACACTGATAATATACTCGATCAGCATGGTATATAATATAGTGGCTAATATAGAAACTTTGATTAGGTTTTTAATCAATTCCACTACGCTTTTAAGAGAAAACAACTTCTTAATTCCTTGCAAAGGACTTAACCTATTAAATTTAGGATAAAATTGTTTTGCAACGAATAAAAATTTTGTTTGTATTCCATGAAGTAAAACTCCACAGGTCATGCAAATCAAGCCAAAAGGAATAATGCAAATAGCCGCTGCTATTACAAAATCCATAGCTTTAGCACTGATATCTGACTGCTTTGCAATCTCTAAATTTCCTACCAAAAAAATACAATATGTAGTAAATTCTACAATAGTGTCATGCATAATAGGAAAAATAAATTGTAACGATAAAAAAGCGACTAGAACAAATACAACACTAACTACATCTGTACTTTGAAAGACATTACCTTCCTTTCGTTCATCACGTCGCTTCTTGGACGTGGCTTTCTCTGTTTTTGAATCATCTGCCAAACAAAACCACCACCTTTTCTATTACATAATTTGTAGCACATCCTGTATCGAATGAACCATCTGTGTAATATTGTTTACAATAAAATCACCAAAAGGTGAAATCATAAAACTTATCATTAACAAGCCTACAATCACTCGGATTTGAATACTCATAATAAATAAGTTGATTTGAGGAATAATCTTCATCAAAAGCCCGATTCCCACTTCTACAATAAATTCAAATGCTATAATGGGAAAGGCTAACTGTATTGCAAGACCGATACATTCAATAAAGATCACCAATACTGCATCTATTACATTAGGACTAATGCTGACTGCTGCATAGGGAATAATATCTCCCGATGTCATTACAATCTTTATTAATGCTAAATGTCCATCTACTGCAAAAAATAAAAGCAGAAAGAAAATCTGTAAAATAGTACCAGTTAAAGCTGTTTGAGATCCACTGGCCGGATCATATATGGTTGCCATTGATAGACCCATTTGGAAATCTATAATGGTTCCTGCATAAGTTACAATCATTTCGAATAGACGAACGATAAACCCCATAACAAATCCCACAAATAACTCTTTTACTAACAAAATGCTAAAGGTAATTACATTAGTTACCATCACCGATTCAAGATTCGCTGTTGGATAAATTACGATAGTCATCACCACTGTAAATCCTGTCAAAAACAGTTTGGGTATATTCGAACGCCCAAAGATAGGATTGAAAAATATAAAACCCGTCATCCTCATTAAAATCAAAGAAAATAACAAAACTTCTTGTGTACCTATCTCCATACACTACCCCTTTGCTATCATTTCAAAAACTGTTTTGGCAAATTCTTGTAATGCGGTTAGCATCGAATTTCCTGATATTACAAGCATGATTCCAATCACTAGCAATTTAGGTAAAAAAGTAAGTGTTTGTTCATGTATTTGAGTTGCTGCTTGTATGATCGATATCACAATCCCCACAATCATAGAAACAATTAAAAGAGGACCAATTAATCTGATTGCTAATATAAATAACTGGTAAAACAAATCGCTTATTTCGCCAATTGACATAGTCTGTCCCCTCCTTTTATCCTACTTGAAAGCTTTGTACTATAGAAGAAAACAGGAGTTCCCATCCATTAATAGAAACAAATAATAATATCTTAAACGGTAACGCTATGGTGGCTGGCGGAAGCATAATCATCCCCATCGACATCAAAGTACTGGAAACTATAATATCTATCAATAAAAAGGGAATAAACAATAACAATCCAGCCGTAAAACCTCTGGCTAATTCACTCGTCATAAAGGCAGGTACCACTACTGTTAATGGTAAATCCATAGGATCTGTTGGTTCCGTTAACGCTGCCATATCCACAAACAAATTTAGAGAACTTATCTGCGTTCTAGCTAACATAAATTCCTTTAATGGAACTTCTGCCCTTTCTAAGGCCTCTTCTTGTGAAATCAATCCTTGATTGTATGGTTCATAAGCAACTTCAGCCATTTCACTCAACACAGGGCTCATAATAAACAAGGTCAAAAACAGGGCAATTCCTGTTAACACCATATTCGGTGGCGCTTGCTGTGTTCCTATTGCTGTTCTTGTAAAAGAAAGGATAATAATGATTCTTACAAAAGACGTCATCATAATAATGATAGACGGCAATAACATGAAAATGGTTAGCAATATAAATATATCTAAAGTAGGTACTTGCTCTGCATTAATGCTAAACAAAGAATCTGTATTCATTTTTCACCGTCCTTTTTCTTTAGTTTATCAAATATATCCTTAAAATTAATTAAATCAGATTGCACCTGCGGTGCTTCTAATGGCACTAAATCTAATTCATCTAATTCCTGTAACAAAGAAATCTGCTGACTGGCAATTCCTACCAAAAACTTTTTTTCACCAACTTGAATGATGGCTATGGATTTATCTTGAGCCAAAGGAACTCTATCTACTATCTCTATATATCTAGATTGCCTTTTAATCCCTCCGACTTTCCCTATATATCTAGTTGCATAATAAGTGAAAAACAGTACTAATACTACCATAACCAATGTAGAAATCACTGTAATAATGTCATTGATCATAGATATCTACTCCACAAAAGCAAAGTCTTTATCGACAATTTCAGTAATACGCACTGCAAAACTATCATCTACAACCACTACATCGCCTTTTGCAATAAATTGTCCATTTACATATAAATCTACTTGCTCTCCTGCTAATTTATCTAAGACCACTAGAGAACCTTTACTTAAGTCTAATACGTCTTTTACCAATTTCTTAGTTCTTCCAATTTCTACAGAAACTTCAACTGGTACATTCATCACTAAGTCAAGATTTGTATCCGTACCTGTAGCAACATTTGATTGTTGTAAATTTGGTGTATGTATTGCATCACTTTTAATTTTTCTATTCTGTACTTCTGCTGCTGGCCTATTGGCTAGTTGTGCCATTTGTAATTGTGTCATTTCCATTTGCTGTCTCATTAACTCCATCATCTGTGCCATTGTATTTGTCATTTGGTCGTTTGCCATTGGCGTCCCCATTGGCACTGGATTTGTTGCTTGAACTGGGCTTGCTTCTACCATTGGAGGCGGTGTAACGACTGGTGCCTGAACTGCTACTGGTGTTTCCACCACCGGTGCTGCTACTGCTGGCATTTCTACTACCGGAGTAGGCTCCACTACCACTGGATCTGGGGCACTAGCTTCAGCCAAGAATTCCATACCCTGATCTTTGAAAAATCCTTCTACAATTTCTTTTGCTAATTCTATCGGAATCAAATAAACAAATTCAGTCTCTACTTGATCTCCTATTTGCAAATTAAATTTTACTTCAACCACGATTTCTTCACTTTGGAAATACTTATCTTTAAAAGCTTCTACATCCGTAATTTCAAAAGTTATTGGTGTTGTAATATTAATAGATCTACCCAATAATTCAGATAGTGCTGTCGCAGAAGCCCCCATCATTTGATTCATGACTTCCCCTATGGCACTCATAGCAATTTCATCCATCTCAAATTCTTCTTCGGAAACTTCCATCCCCATCAACATCCCCAAAATAATGCGAACATCATTTCTTTTTAAAAGCATGACATTCTTACCTGTCAAACCTTCACAATTGTTGATTTCAACTCCAACTGCCGGATCCAAATTCTTGAATTCAAACTCTGATTTCGTCTTAATACTTACTATTGGGGTAGTTATATCTACTCTTGCATCTAACATCATGGAAACTGTGGTAGCTGCGGCACCAAGACTTATATTGACTACCTCACCTATTGTATCAATTTCCATGGAACTTAAAATATTTGTGTCCATCTATAACTCTCCTTTTGGCCTTTATCTATTTCCCTATTTCCATAGCCTTTTGAGCCATTGTTTTCATAGCGTTAAACGCTGTAATATTTGCTTCATAAGCCCTTGTTGCTGCCATGGCATCCGTAGTTTCTTTCACCAAATCAATATTAGGCATTAAAACATAGCCATCTTCGCCTGCATCTGGATGCTCCGGATCATAGACTGCTTTAAATTCTGTTGGATCCTCTACAATTTCAGACACCACCACACCTGAGCTGCTTTGTCTAACCAATTCATTGTTCAATACGGTAGCAAAACTAGCAGTTTGTTCCTCTAATACTACCATCTTTCTTCGATAAGGAGTGCCATCTTCGGTTCTTGTTGTTTCGATATTAGTGATATTCTCAGAGGCGATGTCTAGTCTCAATCGTTGCGCTGTCATGCCCGATGCACTAATATCAAAGGAATTTAAATATGACATATGCTTCCTCCTATGATTATCCTATAATTTTTGCTACAGCATCTAAGATTCTATTAGGCTTGAATGGCTTTACAATAAAATCTTTTGCTCC
>CAYJHO010000121.1:0-6924 GCA_964369945.1 uncultured Lachnospiraceae bacterium | reverse complement strand
GATCTAAACTCTCTAAGATGCTATTTAATAATTCTTCTGTATTGATTGTCATTTCTTTCTTCCTTTCCCTCAATCAAATTGTTCTATCCTCATTATATAGTATTGAAAACCACTTATCAAGTTTATTTTCTTTCTACCAACTGCTTCTTTTTTCACCCTTTACTTTCCTTGTTTAGTGTGTTAAAATCATATTATCATTATTAAGCACTTTGGGAGGAATATATGAATAAAAAGCTTAGAACAGAGGCGATTGATTTACTTTTTGAATCGATTTTGAGTCTAGAATCAAAAGAAGAGTGTTACCTTTTCTTTGAAGATTTATGTACTGTAAATGAATTGCTTTCTCTTTCGCAACGCTATGAAGTTGCTACCATGCTCAACGATAAGAAGACTTATTTAGAAATTGCAGAAAAGACCGGTGCTTCAACCGCTACTATTAGCCGTGTAAATCGTTCTCTTCATTATGGCAATGAAGGTTATGAGTTGGTATTCAATCGTAGAAAAGCATCTGAGGATAAATAAAAAGAACCATACCTTTCAAATGAGGTATGGTTCTTTTTATTTATCCTTCTATTTTCATAACGGAATATGGGTCAATTAATGCATCGTCCTTGGTTATTTGGTATTTTAAAATATTGTTATCTTCCTCTAGTATAAACATTGGTGTGCCTTCTACTACCATTCTTCCCTGTTCAATTATTGGCTTTACAGAACATGAGAATACAGAAACGTAGCCATTTTGATGATTGACATATAAATCATAACCATCAAAAGCATTTTCAACAATCTTCTCTACCACTCCACTTCCTGTTGCCACTACAATTGCTCCACTTTCGCCTGCTAGATAAAGTGCTGGTTCTAATTCATTCGCATCCTCTGGCAAATCATCTTCTACTGCCTCTGTCGCTGTTCCTGCCACAGGAAAGCCTGTAGGGATTTGCATTGCTAATCTTCCCTCTTCTTCTAATGCTATTTCTGCTAACAGTGTGTTGTAAGTATCACGTACCAATGCCACTTGGGTTTCTAACTCTTGATTGGTAGCGATCAAAGTGTCATGTGTATCTTCTAATGCTCCAAATTGTCCTTCTAGTTCTTCATATGCCGCATTTTCTTCTAGTGCTTTTGCTGCCATTTGTGAGAGTAACATTCCCTCATAAAATAACGCACCAATCGTTCCTCCTATAATAGCACAAATCAAAATAACGCCTATCCAAAACGTATGATTATTCATAGTCACAGAATATTCTTTTGCATTTTCTTTATGATTTCTAATAGAAATCGTCTTTAGATTACCTTTTTTTTGCTCCATATCTTCCTCCTTAGCCCCCTTATTTTAGCATAAAAAATAAAAAATCGCAATATCGCATATAAATACCACCTTTTTCCTTTACAATTCGTTTTTTTTGTGTTAGTATTTGATTAATGTTTTGGTTCGCATCAAAACGTAATTTTTGTGGAGGTATCTTAAACATGAACAAAGGTACAGTAAAATGGTTTAATAACCAAAAAGGATATGGTTTCATCACAGACGAATCAGGAAAAGATGTATTCGTACACTACTCTGGTTTAAACATGGATGGCTACAAGTCTTTAGAAGAAGGCGCTGAAGTAGAATTCGAATTAACTGATGGAGACAAAGGTCCTCAAGCGATCAACGTTGCAAGATTATAGTCTTAAAACGCACCACTCACACACGATATATGCTAGTAACAAATTGCGTTAAGGCTTTGTATTAGATGTTATATGTAGTAAGGATGAAAACCCCGAATTTTAATTCGGGGTTTTGGTGTTTTTATTGGGTAAACTTTAATACTTCTTCAAACTTCATATTGCCACCAAACAAATCCAAACTACTACCTATCGTCACATCAATCATGTCTCTACCTAATAATTTCAATTTCTCTAGATCTGCAAAATTATGCACTCCTCCTGCATAAGTAATCGGAAGCCCACTCCAAGATCCTAAAAGCTCTGCAAGCTCTTCTTCTATCCCATTAGCTTTCCCTTCCACATCTACTGCATGGATCAAAAACTCATCACAATATTGCTTTAAATAGTCCAAAGTTTCTAAGTTTAGCTCTAAATCTGTTACACACTGCCAACGATCCGAAACTACTCTATAAATTCCATCTATTTTCTTACAAGATAAATCAAGCACAATTTTGTCTTTTCCAATTTTATCAAGCATTCGTTCTATGCCTTCTATATGAAACCTTCCATTTTGAAATGCATAGGATGTAAGTATAATATGGCTAGCTCCTGCATCAAGAAATTCCTTTGCATTCTCAGGATTCATCCCACCGCCAATCTGTAAACCTCTAGGATATGCTTTTAAAGCCTCTAGAGCCTGCTCTTTTGTCTGTTGATAAAAATCACTATCTTTCGCATTTAATAAAATGATGTGGCCACCTATCAAATTTCTTTTTTTATAATAGTTTGCGTAAAAACTAGCATTATATTCGCTGACAAAGTTTTCTTTAGCAAAATCTTGATGATCACTTAAACTTCCACCAACAATTTGCTTCACTTTTCCATTGTGTATATCAATACAAGGTCTAAATTTCATAATTTTCTCCCTTTAAATAGTATAATAACATCAAAACCTCACATAATAAAGTGTAACCAAAATATAGCTTGGAGGATATGATGAAAAAAAATAAAACAAAACAAACATTGCTTATCGTCTCCACAGTATTCACTCTATCTATTTTCTCAACTGCTTGTACGATGTCAGAAGAAGAATCTAGTGTATCCACAGAGAGTGAAATGTATGAATCTACTGTAACGGATCAATTTACTGCTACTGATGATATTATTGGCGGAGCTACAGGAGATATCATAGATGATGTAGAATCTGGTGTGAGCGATATGATGGAACCTACTTCCGATGATAGCTCATTAGACGATGAAACTACCGATAGTGAAACTAAAGATGAAATGACAGATCGTGAAACTGAAGATGAATTCACAGAAAGTGATGTTTCAGAGGAAACTATTACAGAATAGTCATTTGGCTGTCGCACTAGGAAGAACCTAGAGACGACAGCCATTTTCTTAATCCTCTATAATTTCACCTTCATGATATGCCACTAATAGTTCTTTTAGTTCATTAATCTGTTCTTGCAAGGCTCTTCCTATATCTGTATCAGCCACTCTTCTTCTTTCATGGTATTTTTCTACCTCGATATAATCTGAAATCATATCCGTATCATTTTGTATAATTTCTTCTTTGGAATCAAAATGTACATGGGCAGCTACTCTCATTCCTGTAGAGTTATGCACTAGTGTATATCCTGCAATCCCAGTTTTATCTTGATAAGCTCTAGAAAAACCTCCATCTATAATAAGAAGTTTCCCACCACATTTAATAGGGGATTCTCCCTTTATTTGCTCAATGGGAACATGACCATTAATAATATGTCCCTTCTCTTTGTCTAAACCAAATTCCTCAAGGATACGTTCTACGGTTTCGATTTGATCTAGATGTTCATAGTACGGATTCTTATTTTCTTTATGTGACTTTTTGTCTGCGATAAAATAACGTTCAAAGGTTGTCATTCTATCTTTTCCAAAGGCTGGCGAATAGGGCCCTGCCCATATATACCATAGAACATCCTGGCCTTTTAACTTCTCATCTCTTTCCTGATAGGTTAAATAATATCCTTTTCTTGCATAAAGTTCTAAGGCATCAAACAAGGCTTTTCCGGCATAGTTTTCACCAAATAAGTCCATTCTTGCAAAGCTACCATCTTTTTCTAATGGCATACAACCATGATATAGTAAATTTCCATTGAAGGCCTTGTATAAACCACCTTTGGTAAACAAAAATCTTGCATGTCTTTGTAACTTCTCACTGTTCACAAAGGCTGCTTGTATGCGTTGCATCAGTGCTAGTTCTGCATCGGATAGGCGATAAGGATTCTCTTTATCTATAGTAGGAAAATCAGTATCTAACAAGGGATATTCTATCCCTTCTATTACAATACTTTGCTTCTCATAATCTATTTTATCTAACAACAATCGATCTTCCATCTGAAAACATGGATTCCTACGGATCAGCTGCCCCTCTAATTTAAACTGTATAATTGCTATTGCCTTATGCACCATCATTTCTAAATTCAAGTTAACTTCTGCTGCCTCATTGCTATTATTTACTTTAAATTGCTTGCAATCTACTTTTGCATAAGTCTTCATGGCAAAGGTAATCAAAGGAACTAAATTAATTCCATAACCATCTTCAATAATATCCAAATTTCCATATCTCGAAGAAATTCTAAGAACTGTAGCGATACTTGCTAAATGTCCACTAGCTGCCCCCATCCATACAATGTCGTGATTTCCCCATTGAATATCAATAGAATGATGGCTACATAATTTATCCATAATAATATGGGGTCCTGGCCCTCGATCGAAAATATCCCCAACAATATGCAAATGATCCACAACTAGTCTTTGAATCAACTCACATAATGCGATAATAAAAGCTTCTGCCTGGCCAATAAAAATAATAGTGCTTATAATAGACTTGTAATAGGCTTCTTTATCTTGAATATCTTCTCTTTCTGTTATCATCTCTTCTATTACATAAGCGAATTCCTTAGGAAGTGCTTTTCTAATTTTGGAACGTGTATACTTAGAAGAAGAATACTTTGCCATTTGTACAAGGCGGTGTAAGGTAATGGTAAACCAATCCTCGAGAAATCGTTCTTCTTCTATGATTAAGTCCATTTTCTCTCTCGGATAGTAGATCAATGTTGCCAAAGCTTTTTTATCCTGTACACTAATAGAATGGCCGAAATGTTCGTCTATTTTCCTTCGCACTGCACCTGATCCATTTTTAAGTACATGATTAAACTGCTCATCTTCTCCATGCAAATCAGTCAAAAAATGCTCTGTTCCCTTAGGCAAATTTAGAATAGATTGCAAGTTAATTATTTCTGTACAAGCTTTCCCTATACTAGGATATTGATTTGCTAACGCTTTTAGATACTTTTCTCGTGTTACCATTTTTTCCATTGTTGTCCCCCCTGCACTTTGCGATGACATTTGAATATATTAATAACTTTCGATTACTTATTTAGTTTTGAGTGTTTTGATCGATTACATCAGACATATCATACATTCCAGCTTCTTTAGATGCCAGAAACTTAGCTGCTTCTACTGCTCCTTTTGCAAATACACCTCTTGAATATGCGGTATGAGAAAAGGTTAGTACTTCATCCTCTCCAGCAAAAATCACATCGTGCTCTCCTACAATGGTTCCTCCACGTACTGCTGAAATTCCTAATTCTTTTCCATCTCTTTTTTGACGAACCTGACTTCTGTCATAGATATATTCATACTCGTTGTTAAATTCTTCGTTGATACTGTCTGCTAATGCTAAGGCTGTTCCACTTGGTGCATCTAACTTTTGATTGTGATGTTTTTCTACAATCTCAATATCAAAGCCTGCATTGGCAAGAACTTTGGATGCATCTTTTAACAATTTCATTAATAAGTTTACCCCTAGAGACATATTAGCAGATTGTAAGATTGCTACTTTTTGTGTTGTCTCCTTTACAAGCTTTTCTTGAGCTTCACTTAGTCCTGTGGTGCATAGAACACAAGCAGTATTTGTTTCCACGCAATACGCTAGTAAATCATCTACTGCCAAAACGGATGAGAAATCAATCACAACATCTGCCTCTACCTTACAATCTTTAATTGTTCTATAAAAAGGAGTTTCCACCAATTCATCTCCATAAGCATCAATCCCTGCTGCCAAGCAAAGCTTTTCTTCTTTGTTTATCATATCCATAATGGCTCTTCCCATTCTGCCATTACAACCGTGCATTATAATCTTTGTCATTATTAGTCCTCTTTTCTATTGTATCAACTCATTTCTACTACTATAAAATATCATTAAATTGTTTTCATTTATAATACTAACATAACAGTATGTTTATATCAACATGAACTCTCGGAATCTTCATAAGGATTCCAACGTTTCGCTGAAAATATTTGTAAAGGCATAATATAAGCTACTAAAAAAATGCGAACCACGCAAAGCGTGAAAAACAGCCATTTGCGTGGTAAAAAGGTATGATATAACCTACTAGAAAAAATCGTGAACCACGCAAAGTGAAAAAAGCAAGGATTTGCGTGGTCATTTTCTCGGTTAATGCCACAAATGGAATGAAAACGAACCACGCAAAAGGCCAAAACCAAGAACTTGCGTGGTAAGGAAGCAGAAATGAGTGAAAAAGGGGCAAAAAATTACCACGCAAACGTCTAAAACAGGGAACTTGCGTGGTAAGTTGTAAAATTAAGAACCAAAATCGATAATATAGTAAATACAATTGATATGAATGGCAATATAACTATAGCCCTATTTTTATTATTTCAAAACATATCTACTGATAAACTTAATCATATTTATTAAGCCCTTCTCATTGTATATATTGATTAATTAGATCTAAACAATATTCTAGTTCATCTATATTGCTCGGAACCACAATATCGGGTGGGGTGCCAAATTCTGCATTGCTAGATCCATCTGGATTGAGTACATATTCTTGTGTATACCTCCAAAGGATTTCAGAATTTGGTAACATAAACATATTAGGTGTAAAGCCGCCACCATCACCTTTTGTATTCGTATATCCTACTAAGGTAGCAAAACCTGTATATTTTGCATTTTGCGCAAAGCTTTCTGCAGCGGAATAAACTTGGGCATCGATGAGCAAAAATATCTCTCCATCGTAACCATTATAAGTTGCTTCATTCAAATTAAATTCAATGCTGCTCTTATAATATTGATTCACTGATTTTAGTGTGTCTTGATCGAAATTTTCACCCAAATCAGTATTATCAATATCAAAGATTTGTATATCAGGTGCTACCCTTTCTAAATAGTTTATATTATAATCACTTCCAGCTAAAGCG
>CAYJHO010000120.1:0-6983 GCA_964369945.1 uncultured Lachnospiraceae bacterium | reverse complement strand
GAAGGTTGTCCTATTAACATGTAATTTTGTTAATAGGGCAACTTTTGTATGTGTATAGTTTAACCTTAGTAATAGAAAATGTTATGAACTGATAATAAAAAGAAAGAAACAGATTACTAGAAAAAGAATGTATATTATGGTATTATAATAGAATAGACAGATAATTTGGGGAGGGATAGTATCAGAGCTTATCGAAAGGTGGTATAGCATGAAAAAAGATAAAATAAAATATATCATAGCAGGTATAGGTATCTTAATGTTTGTCTTACTTTTAATTCTGATATATGCCCACAATTTAAAACGAAAAATAGTCTTTTATGAAGATTATAAGTTTGTTCCAAGCCAAGAGCAAAGCTTCCCTTCAAAAGCAGAGATCATGATAGATGGCCCTGTTATACGTGGAGAAATACTTGCAATACGAAGCATTCATCAGGAAATTGAAGTGTATGAAGATGGTAGGCTGATTTATCAGCACAAGAAGGATTTTAGCGATATCTTTGGGAAAAGTGCGGTAAGTCAATGGCACTTTATTCCATTGAGCGACAACCCAATGGGACATGAAATAAGCATTCTATTTTATTCCCCATATGACTTTATGGGGGAATATCAGAATTTAATTAAATATGGAGAATTCATGACATTAACAGAGTATATTCTATTAGAAAGCGTTCCGGCAGTGGTTATTAGCTATATTAGTTTAATCATTGGTGGAGGTATTTTGGTATACTTTTTTTCTGGAAAGAAGCTAAGGGAAAATATACATTTTGTCCATCTAGCATTTTTTTCTATTTTGGCAGGCTTGTGGGCATTAGGGCATTCCCAGAGAATGTTTTTTACATTGATGCCTTTAGAAATAGAACGGATTATTTATATGAATTGCCTCTATTTATTACCATCAAGCTTTTTGTATACTGTTTCTAAATATTTTGATCTATCTAAAAGAAAATACATTAAATGCTTAGCTGTGATAGGTATCCTAAATACCTTAGTAGTAAATATCTTACAGATGCTAAGTATTAGAGATATGGTGGAGAATATTAAAATGGCATTTCTTATGGTGTTACTATGTATTGTCCTAATAGCTTGGTTCATGATAGATAGTATTAGAAGGAAAAGAACAGTATATAATTGTGCAGGGTTTAGCTTGTTTTTATTGGCATCGCTAGCTGTCATACTTGAGATGATGGGGTATATCATAAACAATTATTCCTATATTTCTTTTTACTTTAGAATGATGATTGTTGTTGCTGTAGTGCTAGCTGTGATACATCTAGTCGTTGCGTCTGTTAGGAGAAAGAAAGAATTAGAGTCAACAAAAGAAAATTTAGAGAAAAGTAAAATTAATCTGATGGCTGTTAGAATGAAGCCACATTTAATCAATAATACCTTATTATCTATTCAAGAATTGTGCTATACCAAACCTAGTGAGGCAGCTAAGGCAATTGAAGTATTTTCAAAATATTTGAGAAGTAGTTATCAATATATTGTAGACCGAGAAGTGATACCATTTGAAGAAGAGTTAAAATATATTAGAGAGTATATTGAAGTACAAAAAGTATGCTATAGGGATGAGATTTTATACAGGGAAGAAATTTCTTATCGATCATTTGAGGTTCCACCACTGAGTTTACAGCCATTTGTAGAAAATGCTGTGAAACATGGTATTAGGAAGCGTGTAGGGATTGGAACCATTGTGTTAAAAGTGTACCTAGAAAAAAGAAATATTTTTATCGAAATACAAGATGACGGGGTTGGATTTGATGCTTCAAAGCTAAATAGAAAACTAAGAAAATTAGAAGATAAGGGAATTACAAGGTTACATTATCTAAATAACGCAAAAGTCGAAATCGAAAGCGAAATAGGACAGGGAACCTGTGTAAAAATTATGATTCCTAACGAATAGAAGTGAGGTGAATGGATCCATGAAAAAGATAGTGATAGTGGATGATATGGAAAGTGCTAGGAATATGTTAAGTATTTTTCTAAAGGAATATTCAGATTTAGAAATAGTGGCTAGTTTTAGTAATGGAAGAGACTGTGTAGAGTATCTTGAACACTCTGTTGTAGACTTGATTTTTATGGATATTGAGATGCCAGAAATGGGAGGAATAGAACTAGCAGAAGAAATTCAAAGAAGAGGCTGGTCAACTTTTATTATTTTTGTGACCGCTTATCCGGATTATTCCCTAGAGGCTTGGAAAACAAATGCGATTGGGTATTTGGTGAAGCCATTTTGCCAAAGTGAAATAGATGCAGTAATACAGCGATTTTTTATCTATTCACCTGTCTGTAAACATTATATATCTGTTCAATGTTTTCCTAATTTTGCAATAAAAATTAGTGGAAGAGCAGTCGCATTTAAGAGTGAAAAGGCCAAGGAAATATTGGCATATCTCGTATATCAAAAAGGAGCCTGGGTTCGAAATAATGAAATTTGTGCAGAAGTCTTAGAAGATTTAGATGGTGATCGAGCAAAGGATAGTTTTCGTTCCTATATGTCTAGATTAAAAAAAACGCTGGAGCAAAATGATATTTCTTATATCTTGGAACAGGAATATGGACAATGTAGAATTTGTTCAGACTTAATTGACTGTGATTATTATCATTACTTGAATGGAGAACGTGATTTGTTTGTTGGAGAGTTTTTGAAATCGTATGAATGGGCAGAAGTAGCTCTAGCGTCAATGCAATTAGAATTATAAAAATGGTAAATGTTGTTTCGTTCTTTGTGCTATTATGAGTTCCTAACACCGATACATGGTGTGGTGCAATCATAAAAGGAGGAAATATACATGTTATTAAAACTTAATAAGTTGACAATAGTTAGGGTGCTGTGTGTTGCTATGATGATTTGCAGTATGGTAAACTTAATGCCATTACAGGCAGAGGAAGTAACCAGAATTAAGGTGGGCTATGTACCTAGATTTAACAACCTAATTGAGGATATGGATAGCTTGAATGAAAAGGGTTATGGTTATGAAATCTTTCAAAAAATGGAAGAAGTCAGTAATTATGAATTTGAATTTGTCCCTATTACTAGCAATGTAGATGCCATGCTAGCTACTGGCGCGATTGATGTGGCAGGGCTCTTTATTAGAACAGATGAAAGAAGAAAGAATTGGATTTATTCAGAAACTCAGTATGGAAAAACCTATGTGACACTTTCTACAAAGAATGCTGATATTATTTATGATGATCACGATGCTATTGATGGAAAAACCGTAGCAACATATGAGGATAATTTTGCGAATAAGGCATTTGATGACTATTGTATTGGCTATGGCATAGACGTAGAATATGTATATGGAACGATGTACAATTATGCAGATTATTATTTGAATTATAGTGCACATGAGAGTATGGAAGAGCAATATAATGCCTTAAATGTTGGTGTTTATAATTTGTATTTAGTGACTTCTATGGACAATGAAAATCTCATGAAATCCTTAGATGAAATTTTTCTTCACATAGTTGCAACAGAAGGAAATTTCTTTATGGAGTTAGAGGATAAGTATCTAGCACAAGACATTAATTATATACATAGAGATTTAAATCCAAGTGATATTGAACTATTGAAAAGTAGACCATTACAAGTAGGTTATCTTGCAGATAAGCAACCGATCACTTATCAAAAGGAGAATGGGGAAGCTGCCGGAGCAATGGTAGAAATTTTGAATTATTTAGCAAAGCTTTATGGTTTCGAAGTGGAGTATCATACCTATTCTTTAGATGATGATGAGAAACATCGTGAAAATTTTGATATCTTAGTCACACTTTACGGAGATTTAAATCATGAGCAAGAATATTATAAACCAACAGAACCTTTCTTAAATCTAGATATGTATGCACAAGTGAGGGGGGATATTTACAGAGAGCGTGAAGCGACGGGTCAATTAGGAGAAGGGCATAATAGAATTGGGACATTAGAATATCTGATGGTTGATTTTGAAGGGTTTCAAAGTGCTTTTCCAGAGAACGAAATCATCTATTATACTAACCTGTATGATACAATTGAAGACTATAAAGCTGGAAAATTAGATATGTTTTTGGCAAGTGCTAATGCTACAACAAATGCGGAAATTTTATTAGGAGAAATGGATAGTGTTACAACGCCAGTAGATTTTCAAGTTCCAGTATCATTTTGGATATCAAAAGAAATTGGCAATGAGTATTTATCTCTATTTAATATTATGTTAGATAAGGTACCAGACGAGATTTATGCTAGTATTTTGTTAAGCAATTCTAATGCCTTTTTTCCAGAGGAAAGCTTTATGGAGTTCTTACTAGATGTTTGGCCTTATATATTACGTGTATTAATTGCGCTAGCAATTCCAGGAGTTTTTATTGTTTATCGATTAGAAAAGAAAAAACGTAAGGATATTTTGAAGGCTTACCATACTGATGTGTTAACCGGCTTGGCTACGACGCCTAAGTTTATCGAATGTGTTACAGGGGTTCTTGAAAAGGCAAAAGAAGGGGAATATCAAGTGATTTCACTGGACATTGATTTGTTTAAAACTATTAATTCCTATTATAGTATCGAAAGAGGGACAGAGGTTATAAAGAAACTAGCAAAGTCACTTAAACTTGCGTTTGCATCAGAGAATACTTGTATCCTCAGACGAAATGCCGATCAATTCGTGGTTTTTACAAAAAACATGGAGAGAGAAGAGGTAAAAGACGTATACTTCTCCTATATATTACCAAGTTTACAGGAAATGATAGGGTTAAAATACAATTTGAGTCTCTCCTTTGGAATGTATACGATTGCAAATTGTAGTGAAAAGGTTAGTACAATGATTGGTTATGCAGATGTGGCAAGATTACAAGGAAAGAGCATTCATAAAACAACTTTTATTGAGTTTAATGATCATATGAAAGCAGAACTTGAGAATAAGATTAATGTTACCTTCCGAATGGAGCAAGCATTAAAGGATAGAGAGTTTTCTGTGGTATATCAGCCGAAAGTAGATTTCGATACTTTAAAAATCGGAGGAGCCGAGGCGCTAGTGAGATGGTATCCTAGATTAGGCGAGGTTATTTATCCAGATGCTTTTATTCCAATATTTGAGAGCAATGGCTTTATTATGGAGTTGGATTTATATGTACTAGAGGACGTGTGCAAATTTATTGCTATTAATTATAGGAAATTTAGCATCCCAAGAATTTCAGTTAATTTATCAGCACACTCTGTCTTAGATAGTCAGATTGCATTTAGAATTTTAGAAATCATAGATCGATATCATTTAAAACCTTCAGATATTGAATTAGAAATAACGGAAAGTGCTATTGTACGAGAAGAGAGAAAATTCCTAAAGCAAGTCAAATGCTTAAAGGAACTAGGATTTGCAATAGCCATTGATGACTTTGGTGCTGGAGTATCTTCTTTGAATCGCTTGAGTGCAATGGAAGCCGATGTATTAAAGTTAGATAAAGCCTTTTTTGATCTAAAAGAACAAGGCGGTAGGAGTGCTACTATTGTTGAAGATGTAATTCGTATGGCAGATCATTTGCAGATGCAAGTGGTAGCAGAAGGAGTGGAAACTTTTAGCCAAGCCATGTGGTTACGTCAGTTAAAATGTACCTATGCACAGGGGTATTATTTTGATAAGCCTATGGATGAAGCAAGTTTTAAGAAAATATTAAGTGAAGCTAAAACTTATCAAATTGAGATTCGATAAGTTTAGGTAAGAATGAGCTACCCCAATAAGATTACAAGTCTTATTGGGGTAGCTTTTTTAGCGATTTGGTAGAGTAGCCCCATCTAAAAGTAATAGATAATGGCTAGGTGAAAGCCCCAAAAGTACTTATAATAATTTTTATGTTACGTTCCAAATTCCTTGAAATTATAGCTTAAATTTAAGCCTTGCTAAAAAGACGATACATCATCTTGCGTTTCCTTTCGGTTCTTGTTACACTTCTTTTACTTTAAGGATTTTGTAAACTAGTAATTGGATTTTCAGTGAAAATCTGTTAAAATGAAAGGATAAAACGTATGACACAAAAGCAGAAGATTGATTGGGATAGTATAGGATTGACTAATGACTTGATGTTTAAACAAGTAATGAAAAATCCAAAGATTTGTAAAAAGCTATTGGAACTTATTTTAGGGAAAAAAATCCAAAGAATTGAGTACATAGAAACAGAGAAGGTGTTTGATATAAGTTTAAATGCTAAAGGGATAAGATTAGATGTATATTTAGCAGATAGTGAAGAAACTATTTATAATATTGAGATGCAAGCGGCCAATGTAGCAGGTCTTCCAGAGAGAAGCCGCTATTACCAAGGAATGATTGATTTAGATCAAATCCAAAAGGGGCAGCTTTACACAGCCTTGCCAGATACCTATATTATTTTTCTTTGTAACTATGATCCCTTTGGGAAGGGAAAAGCCATCTATACCTTTCGTACCTGCTGTATAGAAGATAGAGATTTGTTCTTAGAAGATGGCAGTACCAAAATTTTTCTCAATGCAAATGGGAGTTGTGAAGGAATGGAAGAGGAATTTAGAGATTTTCTATCCTTTCTTTGTGGAAAAGCCCATACTTCCCCTTTTGTGGATCAAATCGAAGAAGAGATGACGCATATACGAAGTAATGAGAATTGGCGGGTGGATTATATGAAATTAGAAATATTGTTGCAAGAAAGACAAATGAAAGGAGAATCTATTGGAAATCTAAAAGCTGCTATTAGAGTCAGCTTTCATAACTATAAGACTTTAAGTGCAATAGAAACAGCCTGCATGCTAGGTTGTGAAGAATCTTTGATTGTTAATATTTATCAACTAATTAAAGAAGAGGGGATTACAGATGCTGAAGTAATTTATGATAGACTCTCAAAATTTAATAATTAAAAGGATGGTATAACATTCAAGAGTTGTGGTATGAGCATTTGGAAGTATTAGAATGGGGCTAAATATGTATAATGTTTTAATAGTAGAAGATCAAAGAAATTCGCAAGAATGTATGGAATATGCAATAAGT
>CAYJHO010000119.1:0-7000 GCA_964369945.1 uncultured Lachnospiraceae bacterium | reverse complement strand
AAAGGGATTTCGATTCGATGTAATTAACCTGATCTCTAAACCTGAAATTATGTTAGATGATTTTGTAGGAGATGGTCGTTTGTTCTATACAGATGGACCTAAGGTTGATGAATATTTGAAAGAGATTTGTAGAGAAAGCGGAATTACAGAGAAGAATCTTCTTACTGTAGGGGAAATGTCCTCTACAACATTAGAGAGGTGCGCTACCTATAGTAAGGCGGAAGAGGAAGAATTAAGTATGTGTTTCAACTTCCATCATTTAAAAGTAGATTATAGTAATAATCAAAAGTGGGAAATAAAGCCATTTGATTTCGAGGAATTAAAATCATTGTTCCATGAATGGCAAGTAGGTATGCAAGAAAAGGATGGTTGGAATGCGCTATTTTGGAACAATCATGATCAACCTAGATCTGTATCACGTTTTTGTAATGATGAGAAGTATCGCGATGTTTCCGCTAAAATGCTTGCAGGATGTATTCACTTGATGAGAGGAACTCCTTATATCTATCAAGGGGAAGAACTTGGAATGACGAACGCTAATTTTACGGATATTTCACAGTATAGAGATGTAGAAAGTCTGAATTATTTTAATATTCTACAAGAAAACGGAAAGACAAAAGAAGAGGCCTATGAGATCTTAAGAGCTCGCTCTAGGGATAATTCAAGGACGCCAATGCAATGGGATGATACGGAGTATGCAGGATTTAGTCAAGTAACCCCTTGGCTTGCCACAAACAATAATTATCATACCATCCATGCGAAAGCAGAATTAGAAAAAAAAGATTCGATTTTTCAATATTATGTAGTGCTGATTCAGATGCGCAAGCAGTATGAGGTGATTTCAAAGGGATGGTATCAGCCATTATTTATAGAGCATAAGCAAGTGTTCGCCTATCAGCGATATTTAGAGGACTCTTCGTTACTTGCATTTCACAATTTTTTTGAACAAGAATGTTGGATCGATTTAAGTGACTTTGAGTTAGAAGGCTATGTGTGCATTTTGTCCAATTATGAAAAGCAAGTGATCACAAAGAGCATCCATTTAAAGCCATATGAAAGTCTGATATTTTATAAAGCAAGAATGTAATAAAAGAAGTAAATTAAAATCCGCAGTTCGCTACTTTTGGTAGTTGGCTGCGGATTTTTGACTACAATATAGAAAGAGAACTTATAACTAAGCTTTTAGAGGGAATTATAAGAGTCAAGTACTAGAAAAAAACAGAAAGAATTATCCGTTTATTTCATACCATTGGCTTCATCTTGACAAAGAGAATAGACTATGATATTTGTGAATGAAAGGATACATTTAAGAACTAAAATCTTGCAATATTTAGGGAGGAAAAGACATGTTATGATATTTCAAACACAACTTTTTATGCCCAATGGGACACTTGGGTTTACTACGATGAAGGGAAGTATTATTTGTATTATCTGATCACAGAATTTAGCCCAGGAGAAGGGTTTGGAGTTGCTTTGATACACCAGAAGGAACTTTTGTAAATTTCCATATTTTACTAAGGGAACCTAGTCAGCATGGACGTGCTGTTACCTACGTGGCTCCCATCAAGAAGGTTGAAATTGATGACAATAAAGTAATGAGATTTAGGTGGTGGGAAAATAACCAAAGATAGAAAAATTAGCTATTATCAGTTGAAGTTATAGATGAACTCTCGGAATCTTCATAAGGATTCGAAAGTTCAGCTGAAAATACGTGCAAAAGGTATGATTTAAGCTACTAGATAAAACGCAAACCGCGCAAAGAGAGAAAAGAAGAGATTTGCGTGGTAAAAAGGTATGATATAACCTACAAGAAAAAAACACGAACCACGCAAAGTGAGAAAAGAAGTGATTTGTGTGGTAAATCACTTCGAATAAGCTGGATTGTGAGAAAAAAACACCACGCAAAATGGCAAAAAGAACGATTTGTGTGGTAAGTGGTAAAACTTAGAGCCAACATGGCAGAAAAAATACCACGCAAAATGATAAAGGCATCGATTTGCGTGGTAACGTGAAATTTGCAATACAGACTTTGCATTGCAAAACAGACCCAAACGATTCAATTTTTGCTTGGAAAAGTGGGGGATTTTAATAAAAAGGAATCCAATCCCTTATAAATACTGGGCTCAAGATTCCCAGAGTATACATAGGAAGATGGAGGAAATAATATGAAACAGCAATTAGAAATAGGACTTTTTGATGAATTAGAATCTCTTTACCCAGATACGGTAGCCTTAGAGGGGGAGAAGGTTTATCATATCAGCAGTGCATCAGCAAGCTATGCAGGTGTACATATTATGATCAATGGAATTCAACCAGGGGATTGTGTTACATTTGAAGTGAAAGGTCCTCATAAAAAGTACAAATTCTTTGAGTTAGTCGAAGTGCCAGTGGAGGAAAACAGTGGGATAGATGAACGTACCGAATTGATGTCTAATCGTTACAATCCTCATACCATTAGACGTGCGCCATTTATGATCTATGAAGTATTACAGCCGATGCGCAATATTATAAGGAGTAAATGGTCTAGTTGTGCAGTGGCGTTTAGAACTTGTGTGGACGTGGAGGCAGACACAGAGGAAAAGTGGGAAATTTTCGTGACAGCCAGTGGACAAACACAGAAAGTGACCTTTATTGTAGATGCCTATGCCTACCGAGTACCAGAAGTGAGTAATGATAGCCATAAATATGTGAATTGGATCAGCTTAGAAAATATTGCAAACATGCATCATGTAAGCATGTGGAGCAAGCAGTGGGAAGAGCTGGTAAGTTCGTATTTTAGACTTGCAAAATATGGCCGTCAAAATATAGCTTGGATACAAGGCGAGTTGTACTTTGAACTTGATGAAACAGGTCGTGTCGTATTAAATGAAGAGCGTTTAGATAAAATAATAGAGCTAGCAAGAGCAGCAGGAATCCAATATTTTCAAGGGGCAGCCATAGGGGGACGTAAAGACGGAGAATGGGATGCAACAGAAGGGGAAACCATTATAACAAGAGACCCTATTCCTGGAAAGGGAGAAGAAACCCTTAGAAGTATGGGACAACAATTAGAAGCCTATCTTTTGGAACATAATCTTAAGGATTGTTGGATACAAAGCTTCTTTGATGAGCCACTGAATTCTTCGAGTGAAGTATATAAATTAGGAGTAAGCATCTTAAAAGAAGCAATGCCAGGCACACATATTGTGGAAGCTAATAAGGCAACAGACTCTATCGTAGGAAGTTTAACTACATGGTGTCCAACCGTGGATCGCTATGATAGAGACCAGGCTTTTTATGAGGAGCGAAAGAAAGCAGGAGATCATGTATGGGTATATACCTGCCTTGTGCCAGCAGGAGAATATCTGAATCGTTTCTTAGATATGGAGCGTATTCGAACCGTTCTGATGGGATGGGCAGCAGCTTTATACGATGTGGAAGGCTTCTTGCATTGGGGAGGAAATCACTTTAGCTTCGATCCATATAAGCAGTCTTGTGTATGTATGATGAGTGAAAACTATATTGATTTTGATTTGCCATATGCAATGCAATTGCCAGCAGGAGATTGTGGCATTTTCTATCCAGGATATCGAGAAGCGGTATCTTGTACAAGATTAGAGGGGCATCGTATTGGTTTTGAAGACTTAGAACTGATAGAGGAACTAAAGAAAAAGGATGTTACAACAGCTTATCAATTGATTCAAACTATGATTCGAAGCTACAAGGATTATGATAAGAGTATTATCAATTATAGAAAGACAAAACTTGCTATTTTAAATGCTTTATCTGAAAATAAATAAAGATTAATAAGAATGGGCGATACTTGGATAGTATCGCCCATTTCCTATATGTTTGGAAGGTGAATTCATGAATCTTAGGCAATAAAAGATAGAGAATGTCGATGAGAAATAAAATTACCTAGCAGAATTACCAAATGAGAATAGCAAAAACTAGTAGTTTATACAAAAAATAAATAAACTATTGCATTGTGAATTAAATAAGGGTATATTGATAAAAAGCGAATTGATTAATTATTTTAATTTATTATTTATGACAAGTAATTTCTTGATTTGACAATTTATCATTTTTAGGGAGGAACTATTATGTTCAAGAAGGTTTTATCATTATTATTGGCATCAGCAGTTACAGCATCAGCTCTTGTGGGATGTGCAGATCAAGGTGGAACAGCAACCGTAAGTGGAGAATTCGAAATGCCAGGAACAGTAAAGATTATCTGTGGTTATGGAGTTGGAGGAACAGCGGATCTAATCGCTAGAAAATATGCTTTAGTTGCAGGAAATCTTTATCCTGAAACAAACTTTATTGTTGAAAATATGACAGGCGGTGATGGATTTGCAGCGGCTACATATTTTGCAGAAGAAGCACCAGTAGATACCACTGATTTATTGATTTATGGTTATGGGGCAATTTATCGCCATGACTTAGGAAAAGAATTTGGTACTGAACTTGTTGATTGGAATAGAGAAAATATCTTACCAGTTGCATGTATTGATGATAGAACTTGGGTATTATATGCAACCCCTGGAACAACAGTAGAGCAAGTATTAGAACAAAGTAGAACAGAAGGTTTAAAAATGTCAGGTGGAAATCCATTATCTGATCCACATCTAGCATTAGGTTCTTTGATTTCTCAAGAAGGTGGAGAAGTAATCGTGGTACCTTATGATGGTGGAGCAGCACAAAAGAAAGCCTTGACAGATGGTGAAGTAGATGTATTTATTGGTACAACTCAAGCAGCGATTGAAGATGTTGCAGCTGGTACTATTGTTCCAATTCTTACCTTTAGTGAAGAAAAATTCGAAGGTTTTGTAGGCCCAGATGGAGCAAATATTGATATCCCAACAGTTGCAGGTGATGCAAAAGCTTCTGCTTTAGATACTAGTTTAGATCATACAGCAAGTATCCTAACAGCAGGTGGGTTTATTGGGACAAAAGTAGGTGCTGATGAAGAATGGATAGCGGCGATTGAAGAAATTACAAAAGCAGTATGGGCTGATCCAGAGTACGCAGATTGGATTGAATCCATTATGTTAAATAAGAAAGAAACTTATGGCCAAGATTCTATTGATGACGTAGAAGAGGCAGCAGCCAAAGCCATAGCAGCATTTGAACTATTACAATAATTTTATAGCCCCTTAGCAAGGTTGTTAGGGGGCTGTAATAAAATAAGGAGGCTTAACCTTGAAAATAAGAACCAATTTATGTACGGGTATCATAATGGCCGTATTCTCAACTATCATGCTTGCATTAATCACAACACAAATAAAATTGCCTGTATATGATTCAGGTGCACCAAGTCCTAGAATTATTCCAGGAGTGGTACTTACAGGGATTTTAATTGCATCCATATGTTTGATCGTGCAAAGTTTAGTATTTAAGAAAGAAAAGATATACGTTTTCGATATAAAGAAAGAACTACCAGCAATTATTTTAATTTTAATGATGTGTGTGTTTACAGCACTGATTTTAACCGTAGGATTTATAGCAGCAGTTATCATTGTCTTTCCTTGTATGCTTTGGTATATGGGAGAGAGAAAACCGTTTATCTATATCTTTACACTAGTAGCTGGTGTAGGAGTTTATTATTTATTTTTACTGGTACTTAATATTTCGTTACCAGGGTTTGGAGGTTAACTATGGGAGATATGGACATTATTATGCAAGCCCTAGGGCAGGTATTATCCTTAACCAATATAGTGGTTATCTTTGGTGGTCTGATCTTAGGTGTTATTGTAGGCTGTATTCCTGGCTTGTCAGTAACCTTAGGGATTATCTTATTTATGCCACTTACTTATTCATTTTCATCCCCAGATACCGCGATTATTTCGCTTCTCGCCGTATACGTAGGTGGAATGTATGGGGGTTCCATTTCAGCAATTTTGCTCAATACACCAGGTACCAATTCAGCCATAGCAACTACCTTTGACGGACATCCGCTAGCAAAGGCAGGAAAAGTTAAGAAGGCCTTAGATACTTCTCTTTATGCATCTGTATTTGGTGGAATATTCTCAGCATTGATTTTACTTTTATTATCTTCGTTTATTACCAATATGGTATCTAGCTTTGCATCAGTAGAATACTTCTCTTTGGGAATACTAGGTTTGGCTATTTTGGCAGGGGTAAGTGGAGATAGTTTACCAAAAGGCATTATTTCAGGATTATTAGGAATCTTTATTGCTTGTATTGGTCAAGATGCCGTAACAGGTACTGCACGTTATGACTTTGGTTCACCAATTTTACGTTATGGTATCGATATGTTGCCAGCAATGATCGCGTTTATCGCATTGATCCAAGTAATTTTAAAGTCAAAAGATTTTATCCTTGCAAAAGGGAAATTAGAAGATGTTACCAAAATTGATAAGCAAGGAATGACACGTAAAGAATTCAAATCAATTATACCAGCATGTTTAAAATCCTCTTCCATTGCATCTATCATTGGAGCTATGCCAGGTGTTGGTGGCGGTGTGGCACAATTTATGTGTTACAACGAAGTAAGAAGAACTTCAAAACGTCCTCAAGATTTTGGGAAGGGAAGCTTAGAAGGGATTGCAGCAGCAGAATCTAGTAATAATGCAGTTGTTGGTTCGGCTATGATTCCACTATTAACATTAGGGATTCCAGGAGATGGGGTTACGGCATTACTTTTAGGAGCATTTATTCTACATGGTATTCAACCAGGACCTACGATGTTTACCAAGCAAGGTGTTGTTGCATATAGCATTATTTTAGGAACGTTAATCGCAAATATTGCATTAATTGCAGTAGGACTTATCTTTACTAGATTGATTGCTAAGATTGTACAAGTTCGATATACCTATTTAGCTCCAGTCATCATTATCTGTTGTTATGCAGGTGCTTTTGCAGCTACAAACAACTCAAAAGAACTAATCATCACATCAGTATTACTAATTTTTAGTTATATTTTTGTAGTATTAGATTTTTCGGTAGTACCACTTATGTTAGGAATGATTTTAGCAGATATCATGGAGAAAAACTTTGT
>CAYJHO010000118.1:0-7014 GCA_964369945.1 uncultured Lachnospiraceae bacterium | reverse complement strand
ACAGAAAATGCAATTACAATTGGATACATATAAAATCCTCCTATTCATTTTTATATTATTTAGTTGCAGTATTTTTCTGAGATCATTCCTAACACCTCATCCAAGATAGGTAAATAGGTGTTAAGCTCCTCCTCTGTAATAATCAGTGGAGGACAGATACAAAGATTATTTTCACGTCCGAAAGTAGAAAAACCTCGTTTTTTTAATTCGGCAAATATCTGTGGCATCACAGGGCCTGGTACACCATATTCCTGCATAGGGATACGTTGTTCTTTATCTTTTACAATTTCAAAAGCGGCAAAAAGTCCGATGCAGCGATATTCACCTACGCATTTATGTTTTTCTACCATTTCTTTCATGAATTTATCCAAAACCATATGCATCTTTGCCACATGCTCTTCCATATTGTGTTCTATGTAGTAATTCAAATTGGCAATTCCAGCTGCACATGCTAAGGTATGTCCTGAATAGGTAAGTCCACATTGAAGTACATGTTCCTCGAAATAATCGGCAACTCTATTATTTACAATGACACCACCTAGCTGTATATATCCACTAGTTACACCCTTTGCAAAGGTAATGATATCTGGCTTAAAGTCATAATTTTGCCATGCAAACCATTTACCAGTACGAAAGAACCCGCTCATAACCTCATCGCAAATCATTAAAATACCATAGGTATCACATAGTTTTCGGATTCCTTCTAGATATCCTTTTGGTGGTAAGATTACTCCGTTGGCACCTACAATAGGCTCTAGGATGATGGCTGCTACATTGTTAGTGCCCTCATATCTAAGTTGTAAGTCTAAATCATTGAGGCATTTTCTTGTTAATTCTTCCTCATCTACTCCTCTTGTATAGCCATCTTGGTAAATATGTGGATTCATGAAATGAATAAATCCATTGGCGCCTCCGATTTCAGCAGCAAATCTTCTATAATCACCGGAGGCATTAGAAGCAGCTAGGGTAGCTCCATGATAGCTTCGGTACCCAGAGAAAATCTTGGATCTGCCAGTTACCATTCTTGCCATTTTGATAGCATTCTCATTGGATTCAGCACCCCCATTGGTAAAGAATACTCTGCGGTAAGTATCTGCACCTGCGACCTCTACTAGCATTTTGGCAAGGGTTGATTTTTGTGCTGTGGCATAGGCAGGAGAAATGAAGCACATACGATCAGCCTGTTCTTTTATGGCATCTGTAATTTCTTTTAATTGATGTCCAAGATTAGCACAAACTAAAAGTGAAGACATATCAGCATATTTGTTTCCTTCATAATCCCATAGATAGATTCCTTGTGCCTTTTCAATTGCCAAGGCATCTGCACCCGATTTTGACCAGGACTGCATTACGTATTGTTGATGCATTTTTGATATTTGTGTTCCAGATAATTGTTCCATAGTAACCTCCTAGTAATAAGAAAAAGGGCCTAATTACTAAAAGTTTTAGTAACTAGGCCCCTTTGCCATTTGTATTATGTAGTTATGTTAGCACAAAGAGAAGCTACTTGCTATAGATTGCTGCATGTATTTCTTTGTGCTAGAGCCTAAAACTTAAAGACTTTCTAGATAGTAGTGTGAAATAATACCAATATGCAGCTTGGTTCTTGCTTCTTGTGAAGAAAGGTTTAAGTCTAATAATTCGGCTATTTTACTTAATTTATAGTTTACGGTATTTCTGTGGATAAACATTTCATCAGCTACAGCCTGTACACTTCCGTTGTGAGCTAAATAAGACTCAAGTATAGGAAAAAGTGAACTTTGGTGATAGCTATCATAGTCAAGAATGGTTTTGACCGTATCCGTATATAGCTCTTGAATTACTTCCTTATCTTGGATGGAGATAAAGAGCTTATAGAGTCCAATATTTGCATAATAAACTATAGTAATTTGCGGATAAATCTTATGGAATAGTTTTCCTGTCTGTTTTGCATTGGTATAACTTTTGTAAGCTAATACGATAGAATTAACAGGGTTTCCAACACTGAAATAAGCTAGTTCTTTTGGTCGCAATATTTTTTGACAGTGCTGATTCAAAAAATCTACCATTTTTTCGGTCTGCAAATCTCCCATGTGCTGTAACACAACAACGATCTGTGGACCAATGGATAGGAAGTAGAGTCCATCATAATGATTCATGTAGCTTTTTAGTTGTGCAGAGTATTTTTCTAAATCTTCTTCTATGATAGGACTCCCATTTGAAAAAATGTCAATGGTCATTACTACATAACTGGCATGAGTATGAAATTTTTGGTTTTTCAAATCGTCTAGATAGAGTTCTGTTCGAAGGGGAACAGTAAGAGCATCTTTTAAAAGAACTTCGATTTCAATATTTTTTCTAGTAGCGCTGATAATTTCAAAGGTCATACTTCGAGTAACATTGGCAATTCTAATATGCCAAGGAATACTAAGAAGAGACACTTGTTGTTGGTTGCAAAGTAAAATAAGTTCTTCTGGAACCTTTGGAATGTAAGGGCCTAAGTTTAATACAATAGCGCAAGCTTTACGCTCTAATAACTTATGAACGAGTTTGGAAAGGTTGTTGGAATCACCAAGAGCAACTCCTGTTACGAATGCTAATTCTTGTGGTTCTAGAAATTCTGCAATTTCTTCTGTTTCTACGATATTAACCCATTTCAAGACTTGGTTTAAGGTAAGAGGTGAGGTATGTAACTGGAACTCATAGGTGTGTAGTTTTTCTAGTATGCTTTTTAGTAGTAAAGCCATGTTAGCCTCCATATTCATAAAAAAAAGCGCCAAGAGTCTCACTCTTGGCGCCTTTGCCTTTTTCAAATAGTAACAGAATAAAATAAGAATTGTCAAGAGTTTTGTACAAGGATAGAAATGTAGAAATGAATTTAGCTCGTTACTCTTAGTTTATGATTCGATCGGCAATCGATTCCTAGTTCTCTTCGGCATAAGCTTTTCTAATTTCGATTTTCATGTATTCGTGCTCTACTTTCTTAGTATTTTCCCCTATTGTAGCATAGAAGTTTTTCCCTGCCTAGGCTAAGCTTATAAATATTGTAAGGCAAGTTGGTATGTGGTAAAATTAGTCTAGATAACAAATGTTAATTACAATATTTGAGCAATAAGCACCACTCTACCACTAGTCGATTGTAAGTTAGATAAGAATCTCTTATAGTAAAGGCAGGAGGTAATATCTATGTCGGAAATTAATAAAGAAAAATTTGGATTGTTTTTATCCTATTTAAGAAAAGAAAAAGGTATGACACAAAAGCAGTTGGCAGATAAAATTTTTGTATCAGATAAAGCAGTTAGTAAATGGGAGCGGGGATTAAGTTTACCTGATATTTCATTACTTATACCACTAGCAGAACTTTTTGAAGTAAGTGTTACAGAGCTATTAGAAGGTGAGAAGTTAAGGGAAACAGAGTCGATTTCTAGGGAGTATTTAGATGAGGCTATGTATAAAATTATTAGTATGAAATCGAAAAGTTTTCTGGAAAACTTATTTCATAAAAAGGAAAGTATTAAGAAAAGCTATGTTAGAATATTGTTAGTTACTATGATATCTGTGGTATCCACCTTTGTTATGTTGTTTGGATTTCATATTATGGTAGATAGATTGGCCAATCAAGCAGCACTAAATTTGGATGGGCGTATGATTGCAATACTATTTCGATTCTTTATATTTCTTCAGAGTATCTTAATACTAGCTTCTTTGTGGTGGGTTTATGAAAGATCTATCTGTTACTTGTTTAGCATACCGATTCATGTGATTTCCCTTAGCTATATGGCAAAAACACTGTCCTTTTTCTACGATTTAGATGTAAGTATAGGAGGAAGAGATGAGAGCAAAGGATTTATATCATTATTTAGAACAGGATTTTCCTGTGGAACGTTGTAAGGATCATTGGGAAGAGGTAGGAAACAAAGAATTTATAACAGAGCAATATCTTGAAAGATATATGGGCCTACTTTCTGACCATAGTGAGGAAATAGACTTTGTATATACAGCCGTTCCTCTGGATGCGAATGGAGAGTATAGCACTACCATGAATTTTGCAAAAGCACTAGGAGTGGAAGTGCTAGAGGAGTTTTATGAATATTTTGGAGTCTTCGTTGGAGTGATTGGCACTACAAACTGCAAAGATTTAGAAGAGCTAAAGCATCGAAGCAAGAATCTTATCCTCCATCGATAGAAGCGCATGAAGCGGCAAAAGAATGCGGAATTAATATTTTATCAGGGACACATTACTCTACAGAAAAATTTGCAATGATAAAAATGCTAGAGTATTTTGGAACATTAGGAATTAAGGGTGAATTCATAGAAAGTCAAGCTTGTATGGAAGATAGATAAACAGTGCCAATGTTTATCTACTAAAATTTCTTATCAAATGCAATCTTTTCACTGTTGTCAAACCAAATAGTTCCACAATAAGAAAAGCCAACTTTCTTTAAGATGTGTTGCATTTTAGTGTTAGCTTCATCGGTGTCAACCCGAAAGTAAGAAGTTCCTTTTCCTCTACTGAACTCTTCTATCAATCGAAAGGTGGTTTCGGCCAATCTCTTGCCTCTTGCTGCTTCGTGAAAGGCTAATCGATGTACCACTACATAGTTCTCATCAGAACTCCAAGTTCCATTTAAATGATGATAGGCAGGCTCACCATCAAAATCTATGCATAAATAACCAAGAAATTGATTCTTATCTTCGATGAAAAACCCTTTTCCGGTTAGGATATCATTTTTTATACACGTATCATCTGGGTATCCAGATTGCCACTGGTCAATGCCTTGTTCTTTTAAGTGCTTCTTTGCCATCTGAATAAGATCCATAGCACAATTTATGTTTTCTAAGTTTGCTGCAATTAATTTCATGATAGCTCCATTTCTCTTCTGTACATTTTGGGGATTTTGTAAGTTTATTCAGTATAGCAAAAACTTAAAAGAATGACAATAAAATTAATTTATGATAGGTTAATTAATTAGTGTATATTTGCCAAATGAAAGAATATATCTTCATTTGGCATAATTGTCAGAAAATATATGAAAAACAAAAAAACTGTGTTATAATTAAAGCGAGACAAAATATAATTTAGGAGGGAAAAGTCATGAAGAAATACTTTTTATTGCAATTGGCTTATAACATGGTGATTTTATTTGTTTTTATTATTGTATTACCAATTTTATTGGGAAACTCACAAACGGTGATAACAGTTCCAGTGATTGGTTTTGCCTTCTGTATTTGCCTTCTGGTTGCCGTTTTTAAGACATGGTGCAAATATAGGAGAAAGTTAGTCCATTAAGTAGGATACATGGTTTTTATGAGAAGGGAAGGCTTAAGCCTTCCCTTTTGCATAATATTGTGCCTGAGCTTGCCAAAGTTTATGGTATTTTCCATTTTGACTTAATAGCCTATCGTGAGTCCCATGTTCTACAATGCCCCCTTGGTCAAAGACTACGATATTATCGCAGAACTTACAACTTGAAAGCCTATGGCTAATATAGATTGCAGTTCGATCTGTCACAATATGATTAAATTTGGAATATATTTCAGCTTCTGCAAGGGGATCTAGGGCAGCAGTAGGTTCATCTAGTATGATAAAGGGAGCATTCTTATAGATTGCTCTAGCAATGGCAATTTTTTGAGCTTCGCCACCTGAGATTTCCACACCTTCTTGATCTAGATGGGTGTAGAGTGAAGTTTCTACGCCTTTTGGCATTTTTTGTAGTCGCTCTGTAAATCCTGCTTGATCTAGACAGTGTAAAACTCGGTCAAGGTCATAATCTGTGCAAGCGGAAACATTTTGTGCTAAAGAATAAGCTAATAACTTGAAATCTTGAAAAACTACAGAAAAAATTTCAAGATAATCTTCATACTTGTACTTTCTAATATCAATTCCATTTAAGAGAATTTCTCCCTCGGTAGGATCGTATAAACGACAAAGTAATTTAATAAAGGTGGTTTTTCCAGATCCATTTTCTCCTACAATGGCTAGCTTTTCCCCTACTTTGAATGTTAGTGATACATGGCGCAATGCATAGTCTTTGGTATCGGGATATTGGAAACTAACATTACGAAATTCAATGTCATAATTTCTATCATTTCTCTTTTCTGTTGTGAGAGAACCTTGGTACATCTTATTAGGAGTATCTAAATATTCAAAGCATGTTTTTAAAAATGGCACATTGGACTTCATATCTCCTAGGGTTTGTAAGAACTCTCCTAGGGCAGAAGAAAACTGCATGGTTGCAGCCACATATTGCGTGACAGAACCAATACCAAAGGCTCCACCAAACGATTTTAGGCATACGTAAGTATAAATAATTCCATTTAAACTGTGGGAAATTCCAGTACCGATACCGCGTAGTAATCCAATTTTCCCTTTGTACAGTTTATCAAAAATGGAGTTGAGTCCAGAACTTTTATTATCTTTGAAGTAGTCACAAATTAACTGATTTTGTTCGTAAATCCTCATATCTAGTGTGCGGTCTGGAGATTGTGAAAAATGACTAAAGAAGGAATAAATTCTATTCTCTAATTTTATGGCTTCTGCTAGTTTAGGATAATAACTGTTAGTAATGTTTACTAGTAAGGGGGGCACCAATACAATGAGAAAAATTAGTGCAAATACCATAATACTAAGCCAAGGACTATCCAAAAATTGAAGGGATGAATCCATTACTTTAGAGGTGAAAAGACTAAAGGTTAGGGCAATGGCTGCAAGCATGGAGCTTAGGCTTTTGATCAATGATTGGAAGATCCAGAAAAGTTTATAAAGTCCCCAGCCACCAAAATTTACATTTTGTTTCATTTGAGAGCGTAGATTACGAACACTTTGACTATCACTTACGCAATAGTCCATGGAGAGTCTTTTCTGCCTGAAGATATCTTCATGGACTTGATAAAGCTCAGGACAGACATAGATATTTTTAAAGCGTAGACTTAATCCATGTAAAAGAGATAATATGGCTGCTGAAATAAGGGATAATACAACCCACATCCAAAGTGTTTGTGCTCTCCTAGCCCCTGCTAGTTCATTGAGTAATT
>CAYJHO010000117.1:0-7108 GCA_964369945.1 uncultured Lachnospiraceae bacterium | reverse complement strand
TTGATTCAGTTCATAAATATAATAATGATCTTCTGGATTGGCAAAGTAAATTTTTTCTTCAGAGTGGCAAAACATAGAAGCTATCTGCATCGTTTTATTGTTGATACTTAAATTCCCATACTCCATATCATAACTTGGTTCAATCCCCTTAAATGCATTTGCATCAATGTCATCTTGATTTCCACATGAAGTTAGTATCATGCCTACCAAAAGAAATACTATAATAATTTTCTTCACTTTTTTTAATTCCCTCCTTTTTTAATTGCTCAAACTCCCTTTTGTTATACAATACAACCATTCCATCCAAATTAACATACCTTTTGCATGTACAATTCTGTTTAGGAGAATTTTTCTTTTCACAAAATGCTTATTGTAACTCAATTATTCTTCTTAATTTTAGTACTACTTACTAATTGCCTACTATTTAAGAAAAAAGTATAACAAAAAGCAATGCCATTTCCTTGGATAATACAAGGGGCATTGCCTTCATAATAAATTTTCACTTACCATCTAATTGTACAGTTTCTCAAACTGTCTTGTTTTTTATGCCATTTTCTTATATCATGATGGCATAAAACTTTAGGAGGAAACAATTATGTTTAATAAACTAGTAAAACTAACTTTAGCCCTTGCAATTACTATTACAACTATTGCTAGTAGCAATGTTATGGCAGCAACTTCAAAGGATAGCACCAGCATAGAAGATATTTGTCCATATTGTGATATGGAAGATTGTACTTATGATGAGGATGAAAGCTGTGATTTTATGGCTCCAATCCAAAGGGCACCTATTCCAACTGATGATTTTTTTAATTAGAATAATCTAATTCCACCTGTATATAAGATTTAACAACTTCATCTCTCTTGATTTCACTAAGTATATAAGACTCTTCTAGTAGATTCTTGTATGCTTTTTCATTTTCTTCCATTCCCCTTTGCTTTAAATTCCAAACCTTAGCAAAAATACAACGATTAATTTCACGATGAACTTCTGATTCTAGTGTCTCTTTCATATATATCTCTATCCACATATTCGATTTCTCATACTGCTCAAAATCTCCATAGCAATTTAGCAAAGTGAGCACTGTGTATAAATATATCCCCTTATGAGCCTTACGAAAATCAGCGTTCTGATAATAACGTTCCAGCACCTGCGCCCACTGTTTCCACTCCGCTTCTCTTTTTAAGGTAGTAAATCTTAACAAGATATTGTTGAGTAAAATGATTTCTCTTTTGGAGAAATGAAAGTGTTCTCTTTCCCACAAAGGTTTTCTTCCTACGGTCAACTCTAGTGCTTCTATCAATTTCTCTAAGGCTTCCTCTTCTGTCATCAAATTAAGTGCCCTGTCAATGACTGCCTCCTTATGCAACACATACTGCTGATTTACTAGCAAATTCCTATCCAAGCTCTTTTTGACTTCTTCTAACTTCCTTTTCGCTTCTTCGTATCGACTAAATACCACTAATTCAGTAAGCTCTTTGCAAAGTAAATAAGTGGCTTTTCTGCTACACTGTACCTCTCCACCATTTAGCTCTCCTGTTAGATGTAAACGTTCTAAAGCAAAGGAAACCTTCTTAGGTGTTGACCTTACCACTCCATTTTCCATTCTAGAAATCAGCTTTTCATCACTTTTCCCTTGAATCAAATCTTTCTGTTGCATCCCAAGCATCTTTCTTCTTTTATAAATCACATCGGGTATCCGATAATAATTTTTCCATAGGTAGAGTCTTGGTTGAAATTCTTTCCCATCTGCCATAGGTACTTGGTAATCGGCGTAAACCTTGCAAAGCACTTTGAGGTACTTCCTTAGTTTCTTAACTTCTCCTTCATACTCTGGCTTTCCCTCTATCATACCAAGCTTTTGTTCAAAGAGCAGAGCGAGATAAGTATAGTTATTTACTGTTCTCGCATACTCAATGGCCTGGTCACACTGTTCTAATAAATAGGACTGGTCTAACTGATCTTGAAATTTTTCATACAAAAGAAAAACCAAATAGGGCATATACTTTGCCTTGATGCTATCTTCTACTTGGCGCTTTTCTAGATAGGCTAAGAGCTGTTGATAGATTCCTAGTTCTTCTGTTGGTGCTTCTATTCCTCGTAGCTTCCCATACTGGATTAGAAAATAGAACTCTGCTTCTGTATACAGATACTTTTTCAAATTCTTCACATGAAAATTAGGAATGCTTAACTGAATCAAATGCAAATACTCCTCTACCCAATCTAGTCCTAAGTCCTCCCTCTGTTCTGCCATATGTAATTTCATATATTGTATGTATTGCTTCTGTAGTGCTGTTGGCTTCTTTAACTGCTCTTCGTAATCTAGTAGCAAGCTTTGTGCCGTTTCATACGCCTTCTCTTCTATGGCTACCCATATGTCTTCTCGCAGCACTTGCAAGTGATACTCCTCTTGTGTAATATAATGCTCGAATTGATGCTCCGATACTCCTAGACGCTGCAAGATAGCATCTAACAACAATTTATCTGCATAAACATTTCCAAGCTCAATCTCGGCATAGTGACTGTGATAACACAGTCCATAGCTAAGTTGCCTATTGGATACCCCAAGTTGAACTCTTCTGTCCTCTAAATAGTGATACATGAATTCCATAATTTCCCCTTTTCCATCTTTTGTTTTTATAACTCCTCGCAAATTCCCACTATCTTACTTATCATATTTATATGTATTTTGATATACCATCTATTTGTCCATTTTCTAAAACGGAACTATATCCCTTAGATTTTCAATTTCCTTAATAATTTACAATTTATTTTATCCACTTTATCTTCCCTTGTCAAAACATAAAAATAACTTTAATTCCTATATTGACATACATACTATCAGTATGTTATTTTATTTACATACTATTAGTATGTAGGAGGTGCGTATGGCAAGAAATAAATATCCCGAACAAACTATAGAAAGAATCCTTGAAGTTTCTACAAAACTTTTTCTTGAAAAGGGCTATGATCATACAAGCTTACAAGATATCTTAAACGAGTTAGGTGATTTAACCAAGGGAGCCATTTATCACCACTTTAAATCTAAGGAAGAAATTTTCAATGCAGTTGCTTCGAAACTAGGTGAATTAAATGGCGAGTATTTTATCAAAATGAAAGATAACACGACTCTTACAGGAGCCGAGAAATTAAAAGAAGTGATTCGACAAAATATTTGCAGTGATGCTTCTAGTGCCATCATTGGCATGCTTCCTAACCTTATAGAAAACCCTAAGTTCTTGGCCTTACAACTGAAAAGTTCTATGTTAGAAGTAGCACCTTCCTATGTTTTACCTATTATTGATCAGGGTGTGGCCGATGGCTCTATCGTATGTGATAAACCCTATGAACTTGCAGAAATTATTACATTGCTACTCAATACTTGGCTCAATCCAATCCTCTTTGCCACAGACAAGAGTCGAATTGCTAATAAATGCAAAATGATAAATGAAATTGTATCAATCTATCATCTAGAATTATTTGATGATGAACTGATAGAGACGCTAGAAACATTTTAGAAGTGACTGCTCTATTAAGAGCAGTATATTTTTACACACATACATACCAACCGTATGTATGTAATTAATTATAAAGGAGAATATAGATATGAAATCAACAACACTTGCGAACAAAAACTTTATTTTAGTAGTGATCGGTCAGGTCATTTCCCTTTTTGGAAATGGGATCCTACGTTTTGCCCTCCCCCTCTATCTGCTAACTATTACCGGATCCTCTGCTATCTTTGGTCTTGTAAGTGCCGTAGCCTTTTTGCCACTTATTCTGTTAATGCCTATTGGCGGTATTGTAGCTGACCGTACAAACAAGAGAAATATTATGGTGATTCTTGACTTTGCTACCGGACTTCTTATGCTCTTTTTCTATCTAGTGATGAATCTGGTTTCTCTTATTCCCTTGCTGATTGCTACTCTTATGCTTTTATATAGTATTAGTGGCTTATACCAACCAACTGTTCAAGCAAGTGTTCCACTTCTTCTAGATGAAACTATCCTTTCCCGTGGAAATGGTATTGTTAGTAGTATTTCTGCTTTATCTAATTTAATTGCACCTATCATTGGGGGCCTGCTGCTAGCTAGTTATGGAATCGCACCGATTATCCTAGTTTCTATTCTTTGCTTTTTTGCTTCTGCTTTATTTGAATTATTGATCCATATTCCTTACGAAAAGCAAGCGACAAGCAGCTCTATTCTTAATATGGTAGCAACCGATAGTCAGCTTTCCATTCAATTTATTTTCAAAGAAAAGCCTCACCTGAAACAGTTGATGCTAGTTACTTGCTTATTAAATGCTTTTGTTAGTGCTTTGATTATGATTTCTTTGCCTGTACTTATTACAAAACGCCTTAACTTATCCGAAGATTTTTATGGCTTTTCTCAAGCCATCTTGGCTCTAGGAGGTTTATTTGGAGGAATCACGACTGGGGTCTTAGGTAAGAGACTAATGATTCAAAAACTATACTTTTATTTTCATCTACTTGCCCTAAGCTTATTGCCTATGCTTTTATCTGCACTACCTTTTATGAATCCTAGTGCCTCTTATATTCTAATTTTATTTGGATCCTTTATGGTGATGAGTATGGCAACCGTAGCATCTGTCACTATCATTAGCTATATACAAAGTCAAACCATGGAACATATGATTGGAAAAGTAATGGCTTTTATTATGACTGCTTCTATGCTAGCTTCTCCCCTAGGGCAAGCTAGCTATGGAATCGCCTTTGAATATTTGATTGGATATGAAAGTTTCATTTTCATGTTTGCCATTTTACTTTCATTATTGATAGGCTTTTATACCAAAAAAATATTATTTAAATAGTCTCTCTTCCAATAAATTAAATTATACTTGTATTTTCCCCCTAGACTTTGGTAAAATATAAAAGTAGGGGATACCAATCGCTGTACCCCCTACTTTTGAATTTAAGTAATAATTTCAAACTGACCTGTTTTTTCTTTTTCGCCAATGGCCTCGCTTTTAGAGTAGCCTAGTGCTGCAATTCCATATACCTCATGATTTTCAGGTATATTCAACTTGGTTAAAATTGCTCGAATTTCAGGTACATCGCTATAGCCTACTAGCTGATTAATCCAAACTGACCCAATTCCAAGGCTATGCCCCGCAAGAAAAATATTCTCTAATGCGCATGAATTATCATCTCGCCCCCATTTACTTCCCTTTTCATTGGAAGGAATAATTAAAGCTGTTGGTGCATACATATTGTAATTTTCTCTATCCCATGCTTTCCCAATCGCTTCACAGAGTTCTTGAATAATGTCAGCATTTAGTACACCTGTCATTTTCCAAGTTTGTTGATTCGCTCCACTCGGCGCAGTCAGTGCACATTTGATTAGTAGTTCCATATCCTCTTTTGCAACAGGCTTATCGGAAAAATCACGAATACTTCTTCTTGTCATTATGTTATTTATTACTTCATTCATAGCTATTACCACCTTTCAAAAACTAATTACTTTAGTTATTACACCCATTTTAACATAGAAAAAATGCTTGTGTAAAATATTTTAAAAAAATTTGTCGAAAAACGGAACGAAAATAGGTTCACAAACGTTATTATAGTTGTAAGCCAAAGTTTTTGTGATAGAAAAGGATTTATTATGCAAAAGAAATTTAATGAAATTGTACAAGAGTCAATGGAACAGGATGAACTGTTCACATTTGACGAAGCCGAACTAGAAGAGGTACGGAAGAACTCAAAGGACTTCCATGAAAAGATGAGACTAGAAATATCCAACTATTATGATAAAGAAGAGAAAGTTAAGCCATTGCGTACACTTTCTAAAGTGGCTGCATTTGCTGCTTCCTTCCTCGTCATTTTCTGTGCCTGGAATTATTTAAACCTAAATCAATCGCTAGAATCTTCTGAGTTAATTATGAATGTGACAGGTTGGTTTGAGGATAGCTTCTTGCTTCAGGAAGGATCGGATACAGAATATGCGACGATTGAAGACTTTTCGGAAGAGAATATTACTTATGTTCCTGAGGGGTTTGAGTTGGTGGATGAGGTAATTAATCCATTCTTCAAAATATATACCTACTCATTTGATAACAGAGAATTTTCATTAAAGATTATTTCTAATTCCTTTAAAACTGGAGTTGATAATACAGCTTTAATTCACGAGGATTTTGATACAAACCTTCATGGAATAGAATACAATAAATACTATTATCAAACAGAAACTGAAAGTCTCTATTATATTGCTTGGGAATATTCCAATATTACCTATCAATTATTTGGGACTACAGATTTTGAAATATTAGAATCCGTTATGGAAGGAATTATTTATAACTAAGGAGAATACAATGAGAACAAAAAGAATCTTGCTAAGCATTATCATGGTGCTATCAATTGCATTAATGACCTTTTCTGCAAATGCAGAAAGTGATTTATTAAACAGTAAGGAAACAACCATAAGAATTGATTTATCTTCAGTAGATGCTAATTCTGAAATATCTCTATATTATGATAACTTTATCAGCATTACCTTAAGTACTGGATTTACCACTGAACCAAAATTGCATGCGGCAATCGCTGTAGTAGGCGGTTCAAACACTTCAGGATTTCGTGGCACCTTAAAAATTCTTGATTCTAATGCAAGAGAAGTAGCCTTTTTAGGCTTTAATGATACAGAAGGAGCATTTGCTCAAACTCTTGTTGGTAATGTTCGTAGTGGCCAAAACTACTATGTTGAATTTGCTGGTTATGTAATGTGTGACGGCAAACCTGACGAATATATTGTACACAGTCAATGGACAAATCCTTGTCCCTAATCTAGCTACACACTGATACAAACCTTCCATAATATTCTATACAAAGGGCCACTTGCCTCGTTGCAAGTAGCCCTTTTATAATGTCTATTATAACTTGATCCTTATATCAATATTGGAAATCCAATATGATATTATAGACTTTCCTCTCTAGTACCTTTTCTTACACTCTTAATGATATCTATATCTACTGAAACGATTTCTTGTATTTCTTTATCACTCATCCCTCTTTCTAGTAAGCGACTTATTGTTTGCATCATTGCTTTTTCCTTTTCAGCCAGAGCAGCATCCTTTTCAGCCAGAGCAACA
>CAYJHO010000116.1:3831-7115 GCA_964369945.1 uncultured Lachnospiraceae bacterium | reverse complement strand
AAGTAGCAAACCAATTTATGAAAATGAATCAGTACATTGATGTGTTAATTCCTAGGGGTGGAGCAGGCTTGATTCAAGCTGTGGTGAGCAATAGTACGATTCCAGTGATTGAAACAGGAACAGGAAACTGTCATATCTATTTGGATAAATCAGCAGATATGGAGAAGGCGATTTCTATTATTTTAAATGCAAAGACACAAAGAATTGGTGTTTGTAATGCCTGTGAGAGTTTGGTGATACATAAGGATTTGATGGAGAAGCTACCTTTGATTGAAGAGGAACTTGTCAAACATAATGTTGAGATACGTGGTGATGAGAACGCTTGTAAATGGATGACAAAAGCTGTGCTTGCAACAGAAGAAGACTTTGGGAAAGAGTACTTAGATTATATCATTTCAGTAAAAATAGTGGATGGTATCGAGGAAGCAATCAAACATATTAATTGCTACAATACCAAGCATTCAGATGCGATTGTATCAGAGGATGTCAATGCTTTAGAACAATTTCTAAATGAAGTCGATTCTGCTTGTGTATATGCCAATACTTCCACTAGATTTACCGATGGATTTGAATTTGGCTTTGGTGCAGAAATCGGGATCAGTACACAAAAGTTACACGCAAGAGGTCCTATGGGACTTCGTGAATTGACATCCTATAAATACAAAGTATGTAGCGATGGAGCGATTAGAGCTTAGGAAAGATAAGTTTAAGACTCCCAAAGTCCATGGAGATTGCAATAGGCATAGCTATGAACTAAGGTTTCTCCCTCTGCTAGTACAAAATTGCAACTAGGTTTCGTTTCTGGGCTTAAGTATTTTAGTTGACATCCCATAGAAGTTTCAATACAGACCCAAGCAATATAGTGAGCTTCTACCATAGGGTGTTCTACAGTTGATACGGTTACATTTACTGTGTTACCATTTATGGTGGCAACAGGGACATGTTTTTCTACTGCAGCATCAACAGCAGCAGGAATAAGTTCTGTCATATTTTGACCACAACACATGATAGGAACGCCTTTGTTTTCTACAAAGGTAATAAGGTTATTACAGTGTTCACAATAAAAGAATTTCATAAAAATACCTCCTAAATTTTATTTACTCACTTATTTTAACAGTTATCCATAAACAAATCAAGTAATTAAGCAACAATTATGTTTTTTGAAAGGAATATTATGATTTTTGAAAAAAGAGTTTATCAACATGAGTTTAAATTAAATGATACAGACGATAGTGTAGTGGATTATATTCGAAAACATAGAGCCGACTTACATCATATATCCATTCATAAGATGGCGGAAGACTTATTTGTTTCCCCTAATGCAATTATGAGAACAGTCAAAAAGCTAGGCTATAGCGGATTTTCAGAACTGAAGTTTTCCATTGATAAGGAAATACATGGTAGTCAAGACAAATCTGCTGAAAAGAGAGTTTTGGATCGAATTCCACAAAATATCGTAAAGTCCATTGATGTATTAGAACAAGATTCTGTTGACCTATTAGTAGATGCTATGTGGAAAGCCGAAAAGATTTTATTTGCTGGGATTGGTGATTCTATTTACTTTTGTGAACTCTTTGGAAGATCGTTAAGATGTATGGATCGTAAAGTGGAATACTATACGCAAATTCATGATGTAGAATATGCCACACGCAATTTACAAAAAGGGGATTTGATTATTATCTTAAGTGCTTCTGGAACGCCTAAAAGGTTAATAGATATTGCTTTGACTGCAAAAGATAAGGAGGCTACGAGTTGTTGCATTACCCATTATGGAAATAATCCATTGAGTGAAGTCTGCGATATGCAGCTGTGCTTCTGGGGGGAACAGAGAATTGTAAATGGTTATAATATGACAGATCGAAGTGGTTTAATGATGGCAATACGTTTGATTTGTGAAGAATTTTGGAAAAGAATATGTGTTTAGATTATGAAAAAAAGTTTCTCGAAAGAGAGGCTTTTTTTATTGTGAATATGTACACCAAAAAAAATGAATCTAAAAACCTATGTGAATATATGGTGAAAATAGAAGTTTAAATGTTCTGTATGGTAGAATAAATTTAGAAAAAAGTAAAATACTAATCTTATGAAACTATGGTTGTATTTAAAAAGGAAAAGGAGAATAGGAGTGAAACCATTGAAAATAGTAGTAGCACCAGATTCTTTTAAAGGTTCATTAAGTGCAAAAGAAATATGCAATATTGTAGAAAAGGCAGGTTTAGAAATCTTTCCAGAAAGCAACATTATCAAGTTACCAGTTGCAGATGGTGGAGAAGGTACAGTTGAAAGTTTGTTGGATACCTTATCTGGATCATGGATGACAATTCCTGCAAAAGACCCTATGGGGAGAGAAATTAGGGGCAGTTATGGGATTTTTAGTGGCGATAAAGCTATCCTAGAAATGGCATTAGTTTCAGGGCTTCCATTAGTAAGTAAAGAAGAAAGAAACGTAATGAAAGCTAGCACCTTTGGGACAGGGCAACTTATCTTAGATGCAGCAAAAAATGGCTGTAATACCATCTATTTAGGTATTGGGGGCAGCGCTACCAATGATGGTGGAATCGGCTGTTTAGCCGCTTTAGGGATTAAATTTTTAGATGCATCAGGTGATTTGTTAGAAGCAATACCTGAAAACTTTATGAAAATTCATGAAATTGATACAAGTGGATTAAGCAAAGAAGTACAAGGAATCAATTTGGTTATCATGTGTGATGTGAAGAATCCACTGTTAGGAGAAACAGGTGCAACTTATGTCTATGGACCACAAAAAGGGGCTAATGATGAGCAGAAAGTGGATTTAGAACAAGGCTTAGCACATTTATACCAATTGATAGAAGCAAAGATAGGTAGAGAAATTACGAATATTCCAGGAACCGGTGCAGCAGGTGGTTTAGGTGCCGGATTATTAGCTTTTACCAATGCTTGCTTAAAATCAGGCGTGGATACGATTTTAGAAATATTAGAATTTGAAAAACACCTAGAACAGGCGGATCTAGTAGTGACCGGAGAGGGAATGATGGACTACCAATCTGCTTATGGAAAAGTGGCACATGGGGTAGGCATGATGTGTAAAGAACATGGGATTGGATGCTTTGCCATCGTAGGTGGCATGGGTGAGCGAGCAGAGGAAATGTATGAGCATGGAATCGATAGCATTATGACTACCGTTAATGGAATAATGGATTTGAATGCTGCCATTCAAAAGGCACCGGAGCTTTGTTATCAGGCAGCGATTAGAGGATTTCGTCTCATACGAATGGGAACTTTGTTCCCAATGTGAACTTTGT
>CAYJHO010000116.1:0-3731 GCA_964369945.1 uncultured Lachnospiraceae bacterium | reverse complement strand
CCCAATGTGAACTTTGTTCACATGAAAACATATTTTGTGAGTATATAACCAAATAAGAGTTTTGTGAAAATTATCTGATACAATAGTGTCAAAGGAAAAAATAGGAGGTTACATAATGAATCTATCGAATTTAACAAATTTATCATTGATTGAATTACAATCATCACTGACCACAAAGGAAGATGTCATTAAAGCTTTAATCAAGAAACTATACTTAGAAGGGAAAATCACATCTGAGGAAGAATTTCTAAAAGTAGTGTATGAGCGAGAAGGCTTATCAGAAACTGGTATGGAAGGTGGATTAGCAATTCCACATGGTAAAAGTGAATGTGTAAAAGAAGCAGCTTTTGCAGTTATGTCAACTTCTGGTATTGTAAGTGATTGGGAAAGTTTAGATCCAGACAACGAAGTTCAATATATTTTCTTGTTAGCAATTCCTAAAAGTGAAGCAGGAAGTACACACTTAGAGTTATTAGCAGAGTTAATGCAAAGAATGAGTGATGATGATTATAAAAAGCAATTGTTTGCATCAAAAACACCAATGGAGTTTATGAAAAATTTGGATACTTCTTTAGTAGAAGAAGTAGCAACAGAAACAGAATTTAATAAATTAATCGTAGCAGTAACTGCTTGTCCAGCAGGTATTGCACATACTTATATGGCAGCAGAAGCTTTAGTAAAAGCTGGTAAAGAAATGGGCGTAAAAGTATTGGTTGAAAAGCAAGGAGCAAACGGGATAGAAGGAAAGCATACAGCAGAAGATTTAAAGAATGCAGATGCAGCGATCTTCTCTGTAGGAGTAGCAGTTAAGAATGCAGAACGTTTTGATCATTTACCAATTACAAAAACTCCAGTAGCAGAGCCACTAAAAGATGCCAAAGCGATTATTAAAAGAGCATTAGATAAAGCAGAGAACTTTGAAAAAGGTGAATATGTTGCGGATGATGCAAACGAAGGTAAGATGAGCGTTGGAGAAGAAATTAAACAAGCAGTTATGACAGGTATTTCACACATGGTGCCTCTTGTAGTTGCAGGTGGTATGATTCTAGCAATTGCAGTTTTAATTTCACAACAATTTGGTTTGCAAGATGTTTATAACGAACCTGGTAGCTGGTTGAACTTATATCGTCAACTTTCAGGTGGATTACTAGGTACCCTTTTAGTTCCAGTAATGGCAGCTTATATGGCATATGCGATTTCTGAAAAGACAGCCTTAGTATCTGGTTTTGCAGCTGGTTTTGCAGCCAACATGGTTGGTGGTGGTTTCTTAGCAGGTATGCTTGGTGGTTTGATTGCAGGTTATATTACTCGTTATATGAAGAAATATATTCCAGCAAAAGGTGCATTTTCAGGATTTATCAGTTTCTTTGTATATCCAATCGTAAGTACTTTCCTTGTAGGAACTATTATGTTCTTTGTAGTAGGAGAACCGGTAGCATTTATTAATCAAGCTATGACAGATTTCTTAAGTGGTTTACAAGGAACAAATGCAATGTTATTAGGTGCTGTAATTGGTATTATGACTTCTTTTGACTTAGGTGGTCCGGTAAATAAAGCGGCTTATGCCTTTTCTGTAAGTGTTATGAATGAAGGTGTGTTACTTCCATATGCTATTTTTGCATCCGTAAAAATGGTATCTGGATTTGCAATTACATTGACAACAATTTTAGCAAAAGATTGTTACCAAGTAGAAGAAAGAGAAGCTGGTAAAACAACTTGGTTATTAGCGTTAGGTGGTATTACAGAAGGAGCAATTCCTTTCATGATGAAACATCCACTAAAAGTAATTATTTCACTTTGTACTGGTTCAGCAGTTTGTGGTGCAATTGTAGCTTGGTCAAATATCGGATTAAATGTACCAGGAGCAGGTATTTTCTCAATGTTCTTATTAGATCATACCAATACAGTAGTTAGCCCAGCGATGGGAACAGCAATCTGGTTGTTAGCAGCAATCGTTGGTGCTTTGATTTCAACAGCAATCTTAGTGCCTTGGATGAGAAAAGGTTTAAGAGAAGAAAAAGCGAAGCAAATATAAGATGTCTTAAGGGGCTTGGCTCGATTTACAATATGTTTTCGGCTAAGCTCTTTAGAGTTTAAGAGAAGAAATGGAGGAAATTATGGCAAAAAATGTACACGTAGTACCTCATATGCATTGGGACAGAGAGTGGTATTTTACAACAGAAGAATCTAGAATTTTACTAGTGAATAATATGGAAGAGATTATGGAGAGATTAGAGAACGATGAGAATTATCCATACTATGTTTTGGATGGTCAAACAGCAATCTTAGAAGATTATTTTGCAGTAAAACCAGAGAATAGAGAACGAGTTAAAAACTTAGTAGAACAAGGGAAATTTATTGTAGGACCTTGGTATACACAAACAGATGAAATGGTAGTTGGAGGAGAATCTATCGTTCGTAACCTGTTATACGGATTAAAAGACAGTAGAGAATTCGGCGAACCTATGATGATTGGATATCTTCCTGACTCTTTTGGTCAAAGTGAGAAATTACCACAGATTTTAAATGGTTTTGATATCAAGCGTTGTATGTTTTGGAGAGGTAGTTCAGAAAGACATGGAACAGATAAGCACAATTTCTATTGGAAAAGTGAATCGGAAGGAGAAGTTTTAGTTCAATTACTTCCTCTAGGATATGCCATAGGAAAGTATCTTCCGGAAGAAAAAGATGCCTTAGAGAAGAGAATGAGTAAGTATATGCCTGTTCTTGAAAGAGGAGCTATTACAGAAGAAATTTTACTTCCTAATGGACATGACCAAATGCCTATCCAACAAAATATCTATGAAGTAATGGCACAATTAAAGAATATTTACCCAGACAAAGAGTTTTTCCTAAGTAAGTTTGAGCATGTATTTGATATTGTAGAAAAAGAAAAGAACATCGATACCATTCAAGGGGAATTATTAGATGGAAAGTATATGCGTGTTCATAGAAGTATCTTTTCTACAAGAGCAGATTTAAAAGCGAGCAATACAAGAATTGAAAATAAAATCACCAATATTTTAGAGCCTTTAGCATCCATAGCTTATGATTTAGGTGCTTCTTATGAAGAAGGATTAATCGAAGGCATTTGGAAAGAGTTGATGAAAAATCATGCTCATGACTCTATTGGTTGTTGTTGTAGTGATAATGTTCATAAAGCAATTGAAAACAGATTTTTTGCAGCAGAAGAAAAGACAGATGAATTGATTCGTTATTACAAAAGAAAAATTGTAGATGCTATGAGCTGTGAACTTTGCTTAGATAAATTAACAGCATTTAACCTACTTCCTTATGAGAGAACCGAAGTAGTCGAAGCTGAGATTACAAGCAAAATGAAAAACTTCCAGTTAGTCAACGAACATGGAGATGCTGTTGAATTTGATATATTAGCAACAGAAGTAATAGATGCTGGATTGATTGATAGACAAATCGTTCACTACGGAAACTATGATCCTTTTGTAAAGTATACGGTATGCTTAAAAGATACACTACCAGCTATGGGATATAAAACTTATTTAGTCAAAGAGATTGAGGGAGAGCTAGAAGTAAGAGATGTACTTAGTACAGATGTTGCAGAAAACCAATTCTATCGCATTTCTTTTGCAGAAAATGGAAGTTTGACCATTACAGATAAAGCAACTGGAAAAATGTATTCAGATGTATTACTGGTTGAAGATGGTAGTGATGATGGAGATGAGTATGACTTCTCACCTTTAGAAGATGACTAT
>CAYJHO010000115.1:0-7117 GCA_964369945.1 uncultured Lachnospiraceae bacterium | reverse complement strand
TTGCTTCCATCATATATATTTTGTGCATACTCAGTTAATAATATTGCTTCTATTTCTTGAATAAAATCATTCATTTCTTCGTCACTTACACTCGTTACTTCCTGTAAATAATTATAAGTATTTAACAATTTTTGATCAGCAGAATCAGATACATCTACTTCTTGAGATTCCATTGTACTTACTATTTCCTCTTCAACTTCTGCTTCTACATTATCCTCTACGAATAAATTTTCTGTTTCACTATTTTGATTTATGGAATTTGTTCCCAAAGCAATCGTAAATACAAAAATCCCTATTCCCAATACAATGGCAACTGCTAACATAGGTTTTTTATACTTCATAATATTTTTAATTCTTTCGCTTGGATTTCCTGTCCCAAAAGAAAGTGGAGTCAAAAACTTAATCTTCCTTCCTGTAGTTAAATTTAATAATGATTTTGAATATTGTGCTACTTTTTTTCTGCTCATATCTTTCATGACAGCTTCATCACAAGACATTTCCATATCTTTGCCTGATAAATGAAAGGCAATCCACACTAGTGGATTATACCAATGTATAGAAAGTGCTATAAATGCGATAATGCGAGTAATATGATCTTTTCTCTTGATATGATGCTTTTCATGAGCGATTACATACTCCATCTCAACATCTGTTAATGTAGAAGGTAAATAAATCTTAGGATTTATCATCCCTATCACAAATGCTGTAGAAATCAAATCTGCTATATAGATGTTATGTTGTACTGGAGTCGCTCCTATGAGTTTTCTTCGAAGCTTAATAAGTTCCACAAAACTAATACTCATTAATATTAATATTCCCAACACCCAGATAATTGAAATAAAACTTAGATTTCCTTGCACTTCAGTATTGCCCTTGCCCTGTTCATCTAATTCTAATTGATTTCCATTGTTTTGTGTTACATTTACTCCTTGATCCATTTCACTTTGATTACTATTTATATCCCAAACACTTTGAGATAATTCTGTCGTATTGCTTGGAATTACGCCTAATTCACTTTCAAATGAAATAGGGCAAAGCAGCCGAAACAACACAACTGCCCATAAGACATAAGAAAATATCTTAGCAGTTCTTTTCAAACAAAATCTTGCAAAAATTACAACAATAATCACAATACTTGCAATCATACTCATATTAATAAAAGATTGAAAAACATGTTCTAACATACTTATACCCCCTCTTGATCATCAATAAATTTTTGTAATTCTATAATTTCCTTTTCCGTTAGTTTCTTACGTAATGCAAAAGAAGTCAAAAAACTTGGTAGAGATCCATTGAATGTATCCTCTACAAAACGTTCGCTCTGCATTGCGATATACTCTTCCTTAGATATCATGGATGTAACAATGGTATCTTCATTTTTGAAAATACCTTTTTCACACAATTTGCGTAATATGCTATAGGTTGTGGGCTTTTTCCATTCCAATTCTTCCCTCGCTAGCTTAACAAGTTCTCCTGATCCTAGTGGCTCATGATTCCATATGATATTTGCAAATCGCATTTCTACTTCACCTAATCTATACTCACTCATTCCAATACCTCCTTCTGGTTTGTTGGGAATAAACCTTTTGTAACTTAAGTTTATTCCCAACAAACCAATTTGTCAAGCATTTTATTTTGTTTTTTTATTTTTATATCTTTTTCTCATCATTGACAGACTTTTAAGCGTTAGATTGTAGTTGATAACGTGGCTAGATTTCAACTTTTTTGTAATATTCTTAAACAAAACTTTCATTTTAGATGTTATACTGAAAGAAACTATATTACTATCGTTAGGAGGAATACGTTACATGTTGTTTAAGAAAATGTCAATGTCACTTTATGTATCTTTTTTAGTAAAAACAGTCACTGCTGCCCTTGTTAGCACACTACTATTTATTGTTTTACTTTATCTCACTCATGGTATCACTGATTTAAGAAACACATACATGCAAGATGACTTACGTCAACAAAGTGATATCATTGCCCAAGAAGTAATCAGTAAAATAGAGACGGAACGCCTGAGCTTTTCACAAACGCAAGAATTTAATTTTAACCAAGTTCCTTTTTATCAAATCCTTTTCTTTGATGAAGATCAACTAGCGAATGGTGCTGATCAAGGACTAGATACACAAAGTATTTTTGGTTACGAAATTGACTTTTTCGATACCACTGGAAAGATGTATATTTCCCTTACCGGACTAGAAGCTAATCCAGATGCCCTTTATATCGTATCAGCAGTTATAAGTATTGTTATTTTTATTCTTTTAATTATTTATCTAATTTTCAAAGAAATTTCATATATAAAGGAACTAGAACAAGGTATTAACCTAATAGCAACCGAGAATATGTTGTACAAAATACCAATTAAGGGAACTAACGAACTAGCAAGACTAGCAACAATGATTAACGCTTTAGGAGACTCAATCTATGAAAGTAGAGAAAAAGAGCGTCAGGACGAACTAAATCAAAGGCAGCTAATCACAAATATGTCTCATGATTTGAAAACTCCTCTCACTTCCATGAAGGGATATATAGATATTTTGAGCGATAAACTTTCTGATCAAGATGAACTATATCAATACGCTCTAATTGCTAAAAAGAATGGCTTACGACTAGAAAAACTTATTGATGATTTATTTTATTACAGTAAGCTTATTAGTCATGATATGCCCATGAATTTACAAAATCTAGATATTCCAGTTATTTTAAATCAAATTCTAGAAATTAGAACCGAGACTATTGTTCTAACTACAGATTTTGATACCAACAAAAAGCTAATTGCCCAAATTGATCCCGAAAAATTTCACCGTGTCATGGACAACTTGATAAGCAATGCACATAAATATGGTATACAGGGTCTACCTATAGAACTCACAATAAAGAACTCGGAAGATCACATTGTGATTTCAGTAGAAAACCAAACCAATGATAATCTTATAGATAAAATGGATAAGATTGCAGATAGACTTTATTCAGGCTATGAACACCGTCCAAATGGATCTTCTGGTCTTGGTCTATCCATTGCTAGTGAGCTCTTACGTGCGATAAATGGAACATTATCTCTACATTTTAAGGACAGAACGTTTACCGCTATTATTAAACTTCCCATTATTTAATTTAAAAAGAAAGGCCTTACCAAAATCAAACAAATGATTGGTATCGCCTTTCTTTGCATTATATTACTTCGTTATTTTTCATTTCTGATTTATGAATATACATACATCGATCTGCCCTTTTAAATAAATCATCTACACTTTCATCCACACTTGGATTATAAAGACAAATCCCTGCTGCAATACTCAATTCCGGCTTGGAATCCCTATTTAGCTCTTGGCTTATTTCTTCTAACTTAACAAGAAGTGAATCTAGTTCTTCTTTCTTATAAGTTTCTGATAAGATTACAAATTCATCTCCACCAATGCGGTAAATTTCTGCACCTTCACCAAAACTTAAACGCAAACACTCCGCTGCTTTTTTAATAAGCCTATCTCCAGCCTCATGACCTTGATTATCATTGATATCTTTCAAATCATTAACATCAAAAACACCAATGCTTAATGTTAACCCCTGCTTATCTCTTGTTCTATATTTTGCTAGATCTTGTTCAAAGCTAGTTCTATTTTTTAATGAAGTTAAGATATCTAAATATGCCAATTTTTGATATATCTTAGCTTTTGCATTTTCTTGAAGAAGGAAACTCAAACTGCGCATATAGTCCAGAATCAATAGCACAGAAAATAAGATCACTCCTATTCGAAAAAATTCTGATAAATAGGATTCATTTGCAACATAATATGTAGCTAAATCTATCACGGAAAAAACTCCTAGTACGATTCCACTCTTACAAAAACTTAATAATTGCTTGTTCTTACGAAACACAATCTCATAGATTGGAGTTGCTACAATTCCTATCAAGCTAGCTACTAATAGGATATGATATATGCTTTGAATTTCCTTCACATCAACCAAATTAAACATTTGTAGAAATAGTGCAACAAACCAATAAATAATTAGTAAAATCACCAAGATTGTCAGCGGCTTTTCCTGATGTAACTGATACGCTGAAGTAAGGAAATACAAAATAGGTATTGGCAATAAATATAAGGTTAAATATGAAATCACCGATATAATATATGGCTCACCAGCTAACACTTGAAACATTGGCAATACGGTAAATGACCATATTCCTGCAAGTAGTGTAAACAGTCCTAAATGAAAGATTTGATTTGCCCTAGCTTTTCTTGCTACTATAATATAGAATAATATCTCAAAAATACCCAGTACTACCATTAAGGCTGAAATCACAAAGGCAATAATTTCCCTGTCTAACATATCATATAAACCAGAACTTTCACTTCCTATCCAAATCTCACCCATTTCCACACTTCCATAGGAAGGCTCAAATACAAGTTCCAAAAGGTCTCCCTCTTCCATCCCCTTAATCGGAATAAACAAAGGCATATTACCTGGCGACTTTCCTATGGGTGCTAAACTAGTTTCATCTAAGGCATAAACTAGATTTCCGTTATGATAAACCCATATAAAATTCCTTGAAGTATGAAATTGTAACGTATCTTGATCAGAGAAGATACTAGGAACCGTATTTCTAATAGAAAAACGATCTGCATCTAATCCTGATAAGTCAAGTAAAGAATCCGTTTCTTGATAGTCACTACCATCAATACTGTATTCCCACCCTGCATCAAACAATCTAGTACTTTCTTCATCAATTCCTGGTAAACCTGTATCACTAGCTATATACAATGCACTGAGATACACAAGCGCAATCGTTGCCATCATAATGATTATGATATTAATATACTTTTTATCTCTCATTTAGTTCACCTACTTTTCTACTGTTCGTTTACATAAATTCCTACTCTACTTTGTATAATATCAACTACCTCTTCTATGGATTTTTGCCCAGTAAAATAAGGTGCTACTTCTTCCATAATAATAGATGATATAATTGGGTCATAATCCAAATTTGTAGCCTTTGCACCATCTATCAGTGCATTAAAACGTAGAATTTGTTCACTTGTCATTTCCAGTGGTTCTGCAAAAGAGCCCACATTCTTATCAAATAATTCTTGCGACATAGGCAATCCATACAGTTCACCTTCAGCTCTAGTTATACTTTGAATCACAAAATCTGCTGCTGCTTCCTTTTGGTCGCTATTTGATGTTACAGCAACCAATGGTCCCTGCCAAGATAGTACCGTTCCATTTCCTCCAACACCTGGAATGCCTACTGCGGTATACTCCATACCCTCAAATACATCCTCTACCATTGCAAAATCTGAAAGATTCCAAATATGTTGTTGATATACCAAAAGTCTGCCATCTTGTATTCTTAGCTGATCTGGGTCGCCATTTGGATCAAATTGATAATCTTCTGGAAAAGAATTTGCCAATTCTAATAATGCCATAAATTCCTCTGAATCAAAATTCACTTCCTTATTTTCTAAATCAACAAAGCTTTGATATCCATAATCTAAAAGAACTTGTAACACAGAGTCTTTGGTTCCATAACTCATAAATTCCATATCATCTGGTATTTCTCTAGCAATCCTTGCCGCCTCTTCTAAACTCCATCCACCTGTAGTCCCTACTATGCTACTATCTGCAAACATCGATTGTACTACAAAGCTTCCTGGCAGATAATAAAGCTCTTCTCCTTCTTTAGCTAAGTCTAATGCACTAGTAATAAAATCAGATTCTTGTACCCCACTAGCCTCGAAAAAAGGAAGTAAATTTTCCAACAATCCATCTTCTATCATAGCCTCCATAGACATGGCATGTACATCAATATCTAACAAATCAGGCCCATCTGCATCTGCCATATCTTGATTCAACTCTGTGATTGCTTGTTTTAAGGCTTCTTGATACTCTTCTTGACTTCCTTGTACTGCTTCTGGCGCTAAATACTCTACCACTTCAATTTCATATTCACTACTGCTTTTATTATATCTTAGAACACGATTTTTAAGTTCATCACTTAATTGTAAAGTAGCTAAAATCACTTCTTCTTTTCCACTCACTTCTGAAACTAAAGTTTCCGTAAATGTATAAACCCCACTAGTAGAAGCTGACATATTATGCTCTAATACTAACACCGACTGATCCCCTAAGATGCCAAAGTTTTTGATACTATTTCCATCTATATTCGCATCAAGCCATTGAAATAATTCCTCACTTTCCCCACTTGCTAAATAATATTTATAGGCAGCTTTACCATCACTATAAATAAGACTATCTGCATCCAGCATTGCAATTGGCATTCCAGAAAAAGGGACATCTTCTATTGTCGTTTCAATTTCCTGCTCTAGGGTATTCACCATATGCAATGTACTTTTCTCATTAGAAGTAATCACATAGATACTATCTTGATTTCTTATACCTATGGTACTAATCCAATCTGCAAAATCTAAAGAACTTTTTATTTGTCCTGCTTCATCTAATACAAATAAGCTAGTTTCAAAAGGTACATATATATTCCCGTTTTCGTCAATTAGCATATTGCTAATCATCGCATATGGATTACTTTGTCTGATTTGATCAAAAAGTTGTTCCATAGAAATGACCTTCTGTGAGTTCCCTTCACGATCTATTACTTGTATATTAGATACTTCTGTCACTTCTCCGGTATTTTCATCCTCAATAAAAGCAGATTCTAACACGGCAATGGTGCCGTCTGAGAGAAGTTGTGCCTTACTCACATAAGAGTTTTCATATAAAGATGGATAGGCAACCTTTACTTCTCCCATGCTTTCCACATCATACAAATAAATTTCTAAACCTTCATTTTCCTTACTTATCACAGAAACAGACTCTGTTCCATATAAATCAAAGTAGCTCAAATAACCTTCGATTCCAGAATTGATTTCTTGATAACTTGGTATATAAACCATGTCCCCTGCTTCTTCTCCTACTGCCCCCAAAGATTCTGTGCTATTTTCCTCACTTGTTTCTCCTCCGGTTTCCTGGTTTCCACAGGCTATACTTGCTATTGCCATTGCTGAGATTAACAGCATACTTACTACTTTTCTTTTCATCTTCTATTTACTCCAATCCATATCCTATCACTTCTTCCTCTACTATTATACCTGTTTTTTAT
>CAYJHO010000114.1:0-7119 GCA_964369945.1 uncultured Lachnospiraceae bacterium | reverse complement strand
AAAAGCAAAACAATTCCTGCTACAAGAGGGAATATCTATGATAGAAATGGCAATTTATTAGCCTATAATGAATTATATTATTCTGTTAAAATTGAAGATGCTTTTGAAAGTAGCACCAATAAAGATGAGGAATTAAATCAGAATATATATACATTGATTCAAATGATAGAGAAAAACGGAGATACCATTGTAGATGACTTTAAGATTGTTGTTAACGATGCAAATGAATATGAATTTACTGTTAGTGGATCTAGTTTGCTACGTTTTAAAGCAGATATTTATGGAGAACCTTATACTAGTGATTTGACCTATGAACAGGAAACAGCTAGTGCAGAGGAGATTATAGAATACCTTGCAGGAACTTCAAGATATTCGGTAGGTGACTATGAATATGATGAAGATGGGAATTACCAAAGAGACGAAAATGGTACAGCTGTTTTTACCATTGGAAAGGATATGACAAAAGAAGAAGTTTTACAGATTGTTAATATCCGCTATAACATGAGTTTAGTTAGTTATCAAGTCTACTTAGGTACCACAGTGGCAGAGGCGGTAAGTGAAGCAACCGTTGCTGTAATTATGGAAAACATTGACCAATTAGAAGGAGTTTCTATTGAAGAAGATACGATGAGGCGCTATGTAGATGGAACCTATTATTCTCAAATACTAGGGTACACAGGTAAGATTTCTACAGAAGAAATGGAAGAGCTGAATGCTAAGCTAGAGGAAGAAGGTTCTGAAAAACGATATTCTGCCACTGATATTGTTGGAAAAACAGGAATCGAGGAGTATATGGAGCTTTCTTTACAAGGTTTTGATGGTTACGAAAAAGTATATGTAGACATTGTTGGAAGATTGCTTGATACCATTGAAAGGATTGATCCAGTAAGTGGGAATGACCTATATCTAACTATAGATGCAGAGTTACAAAAAGAAATTTATCATATGTTAGAGGTGGAATTGTCCGAAATTTTAGTCTCTAAAATCATTCCAGACAATCCATATGATACCGAGTTTAATGTGGTGGGGGAGGATATCTATCTTTCCATTTACGATGTCTATCATGCGTTGTTTCAAAATAATGTTATTAGCATGTCTAGTCTCTATGCTGAAGATGCTAAAGAGGCAGAGACTTATGTCTATCAACAATTTCTTGCTTTCAAAGAGTCAGAGTACCAAAAGCTTTACGAGGAACTGTTTGATGATAGAACAGCCTATATAGACTTAGATAAAGAATATAAGGAGTATCAGTCTTTTTTTGTAGCTCAGCTAAAGGAGTTAGAAGTGCTAGATATGGAGAAGGTAGATACCAATGATAGTACTTATATTGCTTGGACTAATGAAGAGGTGATTTCCTTAGCTGAATTCTTAGAATATTGTATTGCACAAAACTGGATTGATATTGGTAGCCTAGATATTGATACGGACTATGTAGACAGTGCAGAAGTATTCGAAAAGCTCATAGATTATAGTTTTGTTATGCTAGAAGAATCTATAGAATTCCAAAAAATTCTATATAAATATTTGATTCAAATGAAGGAAGTAAGTGGGAATGATTTGTTGAAAGTTTTAGATGAACAAGGGATTATCACCCTGACAGAAGAAGAACGAGAAGCACTTTATAGTGAAAATCATAATGCGCTGAGTTTCTTTCTTTCTTTGATCGAATCATTGCGAATTACCCCGGCACAATTAGCATTAGATCCTTATTCCGCATCTATGGTAGTGACGGATGTGCATACAGGAGATGTCTTGGCTTTGGTGTCATATCCTAGTTATGATAACAATAGACTAGCAAACTCAGTAGATGCCGATTACTATGCAGAAATTAGTGCAGATTTATCCAATCCACTATTTAACTATGCAACGCAGCAAAGAAGTGCACCTGGATCCACCTTTAAAATGGTTTCTGCAGCTGCGATCTATAATGAAGGATTGATGAATTTAGATCAAACAATTACTTGTTATGGTGTATTTAATAAATTAGATCGAGATGCAAAGTGTTGGATTCATCCAGGCTCTCACGGTGCCATGGATATGGAAGATTCGATTGCTAATTCTTGTAATATTTACTATTATGAATCTGCATATCAGTTTAGTTTGAACGAAGAGGGATATTACGAAGAGGAACTAGGAGTAGATATGTTAGCCCAGTATGCCAGTGCTTTCGGTTTAGATGAAAAATCTGGGGTGGAAATTCCAGAGTATGCTCCTATGGTATCTGATGAATTACCTGTTTACTCTGTGATTGGACAAGGAACTAACGCTTTTACAACAGTAGGATTAGCAAAGTATGTAAATAGTGTTGCAAACGAGGGGACCACCTATGATCTTACTTTGATCGATAAGGTAGTAGATCCAAATAACTTAGTAGAGACAGTATATGCTCCTGTGATTAGTGAGCAGTTAGACTATGATACAGAATTTTGGGACGAAATCCATCGTGGGATGAAACAAGTGACAGATAAATCTAGTTATTTTGAAGATGTATTAGTAGAAGTGGCAGGTAAAACAGGAACTGCCCAAGAAAATTTGAACCGTCCAGACCATGCTCTTTTTATTGGGTTTGCACCATATGAAAATCCAGAAATTGCAATTTCCACTAGAATTGTCTATGGACACAGCTCAGGAAACGCAATGGACGTTAGTTCAAAAGTGATCAATTATTATTTTAATGAACTAAATGGAGGGAATGATGAATAGAGTTTCTATAAAATTTTATTCAGACGGCTTAGTATTACAATGTAAGGAAGAAGCAGATTTTGAAGAGATATTATCAGAGGTAAAGGAGAAGTTTACCACAGGTAAAAAGTTCTTTGGTAAGGCAACTGTCAGTATTGAATTTCGTGGAAAAGAACTGTCAGATCAAGAGAAAAATTTGATTTTGCAGGCAATCACAGATTGTTCCGATGTGGTAGTGATTGCTATCATCGGAAACGAGAGTTTAGAAGCAGAAATGTTTCGTAAGCAATTGGAAGAACATAATGAACTAAGAGAAAAGTATCAAGACGAAGTAAAGCCGATTTTATTTAAGAGTTTGCAAAAAGGAGAAATGTTTCATCACTATGGAAACATGGTTTTAGTTGGAAATATAGCAAAAGAGAGTAGTTTGATTCTAGAAAAAGGTTTTGTTATTGTATTAGGAAAACTAGAAGGAAAAGTGATCATTAAAGAAAAAGAAAAGGCTTTTATCGCAGCACTTGAAATGTCACCAACAGAATTAGAAATTGGGGATTTCAAATATATTCCAAAAGAAAAAGGGTTTTTTAGAAAAAACAAGTCAGCTCAAATTGCCAGAGCCACAGAAGAGGATATTAAATTACAGGCCTTCTCAATCTCAACTATGAAAAGGCTACTATAGAAGATAAAGCTTGAAGCGAAGCAAATAATAATGCGGAGGAGCTTATGTGTGAAGTAATTGTAATAACCAGTGGAAAAGGTGGTGTAGGAAAAACAACAACCTGTGCCAATTTAGGGACAGGACTTGCAGCCCTAGGAAAAAAAGTATGTTTGATTGATACAGATATCGGACTTAGAAATTTGGATGTTGTTATGGGGTTAGAGAATCGAATCATATACAATCTAGTAGATGTTGTAGAAGGTTCTTGTAGACTAAAGCAAGCTCTAATTCGTGATAAAAGACATCCTAGTCTATATCTCATGCCTTGTGCACAAACGAGAGACAAAAGTGCTGTAAATCCAGAACAGATGGTGAAATTGATTTCGTACTTAAGAGATATATTTGAGTATATCATATTAGATTGTCCTGCTGGGATTGAACAAGGGTTTCAAAATGCGATAGCGGGAGCGGACCGAGCGATTGTGGTGTCAACACCGGAGGTTTCTGCGATTCGAGATGCAGATCGAATTATCGGGCTGTTAGAATCTAGGGAATTTGATAAAATTGAACTAGTAATTAATAGGTTACGACCTGATATGGTAAAAAGAGGGGATATGATGAGTGCAAAAGACTTAGTAGATATCCTTTCCATTCCATTGATTGGAGTAGTTCCTGATGATGAAAATGTAGTGATTTCTACGAATCAAGGAGAACCAATTATTGGGAGTAGCACTCCAGCTGGAAGAGCTTATGAAGAACTTTCAGAAAGAGTATCAGGAAAAAACATTCCTGTTACTCAACACTTTGGCAAAGTTTCATTTTGGACCAAAGTATCTACCATTTTTCAAAAAAATTAGGAGGGCCTGATGAGATTTTTCTTTTATCACAAAAAAAAGTCAAAAGAAATGGCCAAAGATAGGCTTAAAATACTCTTAATTTCAGATCGAGTAAATTGCTCTACAGAAATTATGGAAATGATAAAAGCTGACATTGTCAAAGTCATATCTAAATATATGAAAATTGATGAAAATAGCATGGAAATACAAATAAGTAAGATGGGAACGAAGGATAAGTCTTCGAGGACACCGGTACTTAATGCAAATATCCCAATTTTGGATATTAACAAATAGAAGGGTTTGGTTATAGATAGATGTTTAAAAAATTCAAATGGACTGATTACAATTTCAGATTGCTTTTTATGGTACTAGCCGTTTCGGTTATGGGAGTTTTTGCTGTGAGTAGTGCAAATGAAAGCTATGAAACTCAACATATTATGGGTTTGGCTATGGGCTTTTTTCTTGCAATTATTATTTCTTTTGTGAATTATTCCTTTGTTCTTAAATTTAAATGGCCTATCTATATCCTGAACATTATACTGTTATTGATTACCTATACTTCTTTCGGTCATTCTGCAAATAATGCACAGAGATGGATTAAAATAGGGGGATTTACCCTACAACCATCAGAAACTGCAAAAATAATGTTGATTTTATTTCTTGCACAGTATATTATGTTACATAGGAAGACTTTAAATAAGTGGTATCGCTTAGCGCTCATTGTAGTGTTAATGGCAATACCAACCTATCTGATATTTAACCAACCTGATTTATCAACCACCTTGGTTGTCTGTGTAATTGCAGCAACAATTATTTTTATAGGTGGACTAAGCTGGAAATATATTTTAGTGATTTGTTCTTTGGTTCCTGTTATGTTGATTGTAGTTTTTATCGCAATACAGCCAGAATCGACCTTGCTAGAAGATTATCAAAAGAATCGTATTTTGGCCTTGTTATCGCCAGAAGATTTCCCAGAAACCTCTAGGCAACAGATTAATTCTGTAAAGGCAATTGCTTCAGGGCAATTAGAGGGAAAAGGATATAAGAACGATGATGTGACTTCAGTGAAGAACGGGAAGTATATCCTAGAGCCGCAGACTGATTTTATATTTGCAGTCATAGGAGAGGAATTTGGTTTTGTCGGAAGTCTTGTTGTGATAGGATCCCTTTTTGCCATTGTATTTGAATGCCTTTATACGGCATATAAAGCGAAGGATTTAGCAGGGCGGCTTATTGCCACAGGAGTTGGGGCTTGGATAGGTTTCCAGACATTTTTTAACATTGGAGTATGTACTTTTATATTACCAAATACAGGCTTACCTTTGCCGTTCATAAGCTATGGTTTAAACTCAATTGTTAGTTTATATATTGGAATTGGCTTTGTGTTAAATATAAAATTACAACAACGAAAATACGGAGAGGTAATGGAATGAATATAGCATTAATAGCACATGATAGCAAAAAGAAGTTGATGCAAAACTTTTGTATTGCATATCGAAACATTTTATCAAAACACACAATCTATGCTACAGGTACTACAGGTCGATTGATTGAAGAAGTAACCAATTTATCCATTCATAAAGCTTTGGCAGGACATCTTGGGGGAGAACAGCAGATTTGTGCCCAAATAGAACATAATCAGATTGACTTAGTCATCTTTTTAAGAGATCCGCTTACTGCGAAGAAGCATGAACCAGATGTAAATACAGCGATTAGACTTTGTGATACTCACAATATCCCATTAGCGACAAATTTGGCATCTGCAGAGCTTATGATTAAGGCATTAGAGCGAGGAGATTTTGAGTGGCGTGAAGCGTATAAATAAAATAATTTTATCTATTTGTTGTATTCTATGCATGTTTTCTCTAAGTGCATGTGGACAAGAGATACCGAATTCTTTTCATACAGGTATTAGCAACACTTCATTTCAAACATACCAATTGCTAACTAGGGATAGTGCAAGTAGTTTTGCCCAATCTTTATGCGTTGGGGAAAGCAATGTGCCAAGTGCTGATTATGCAGTAGAGAAAGCTACAGCAGCGGCTTTGTTCGACCTTGATCATGGGGAAACACTCTATGCAAGTAATATGCATGATAAAAAGTTTCCAGCAAGTTTAACAAAAGTTCTAACTGCCTTAGTTGCGATTAAGCATGGGGAACTTGATCAGGTACTTACAGCTACAAGCGTAGTTAATATTACAGAATCAGGTGCACAGCTTATTGGACTGAAAGTAGGAGATACCTTAACTTTAGAACAAGCACTGAATATTTTGCTTATTTATTCAGCCAACGATGTAGCAAATCTAATTGCTGAAAACATTGCTGGAAGTGTAGATGAGTTTATGGTGTTGATGAATGAAGAAGCCCATAGATTAGGTGCTACGAATACTAACTTTGTAAATCCCCATGGTTTACATGATGATGAGCACTATACAACTGCATATGATTTATATTTAATATTCCAAGAAGCATTGAAATACGATGAATTCACACAAATTATTGGACAGGTTAGCTATAGCACCACTTACATAGGGAGCGATGGCAAGACAAATAATGTAAATGTTAATAATACCAATGGCTATTTTAGAGAAACATACTCTGCACCAAGCAATGTGACAATTCTTGGTGGTAAAACAGGAACTACAAACTCAGCAGCACAATGTCTGATTCTTTCTTTGAAGGATAATTCAGGCAATGATTATATTGCTGTTATATTAGGTGGTGCCACAAGGGATGATCTCTATAGTCAAATGTCACAAATGTTTACTAGTTTAATTCCATAGAATGTACAAAATTAATGATTCTAATTGCTTTATTCTCTGATATATACTATAATGTATTTAAGTAATCTAATTATATGTATCTGTTTAGGAGGGCTAAGCTATGGTTCAGTTAATTGTAGGTGTTAAAGGTAAAGGTAAAACTAAAGTATTATTAGACAAA
>CAYJHO010000113.1:6913-7180 GCA_964369945.1 uncultured Lachnospiraceae bacterium | reverse complement strand
AATATGCTTATGAGTGAGATATGTTGTAAGACACCAGAAAAGGTTAAAAAGCTTCTTGAAGATGAGAAATTATCAGGGGATTTAGCTTTTTTCTTTAAAGTTTTTAGTGAGCCAATACGTATTCGTATATTATTAGCCATGTTACATAGTGAGATATGCGTCAAAGATTTAGTTACTTTGCTAGAAGTTTCCCAGCCTCGGGTTTCTAATCAATTAAAGTATTTAAAGTTGAACCGTATCGTGAAAAGTAGAAAAGATAAGAACAAT
>CAYJHO010000113.1:0-6903 GCA_964369945.1 uncultured Lachnospiraceae bacterium | reverse complement strand
TTTATAGCTTAGATGATGAGCATATACAAGATATTATGACAATGGGATTGAGTCACTTAAGTCATATGAATCAGTAAAGGAGAAGAAGATGGAGTATTTATTAAATTTATGGGACTTATTTGTAGATATGTCTTTTTATATCGTAATTGGATTATTGTTTACAGGCTTATTGCATTCCTTTGTAAACAAGGATGCTATCTTAAAGCATATAGGGAAGAATACGATGGGATCTGTTGTGAAAGCATCCGTATTAGGCGTGCCATTGCCACTTTGTTCTTGTGGGGTAGTTCCTACAGCGATGTATTTAGGAAAGAGTGGAGGTTCGAAAGGAGCAGTGGTTAGTTTTTTGACTTCCACACCTCAGACAGGTGTAGATAGTTTGATTGCTACCTATGGATTAATGGGACCACTTTTTGCAGTATATCGAGCAATTGCTGCTTTCTTTTCCGGGATAATTTCTGGAATGATAAGTAATCTGTTTTGTAGGAATGAAGTAATAAATTATGAAGAGGGCAAATCAAGTTGTGGTTGTTCTGGCACTCATCAAGAAGAAAGTTCTTGTGGTTGCTCTGGCTCACATCAAGAAGAAAGTTCTTGTGGCTGTTCTAGTTCTCACAAAGAACCAAGCTTAGGAGCCAAGATAGTAGGGGTATTTACCTATGCCTTTGGAGAGTTTTTAGATGAAATTGCAGGTCATTTTGTTATTGGATTATTAATAGCAGCGCTTATTAGTACCTATTTACCACCAGAAATTTTATCTAACTTTTCCAATCCATTGATTAGTATGTTAGCTATGTTGGTGATTGGGATTCCCATGTATATTTGCTCTACAGCATCCATTCCGATTGCCCTTTCCTTAATGATGAAAGGAATTTCGCCAGGAGCAGCATTTGTCTTTCTATTTGCAGGACCGGTTACTAATATTGCCTCACTTGCCATGTTGTCTAAGAGTTTAGGTAAGAAAATTTTGACTGTATATTTAGCCAGTGTAGCAGTGTGTTCTATTTTATTTGGGTTTATATTAGATGCTATTATTAGCCTTACTGGGTATACAGGAATTCAAGATATCGTAGAAGGAAAGCATGAGCATGAAATGCCAATGTACATGATCGTAGTAGCCATTGTTTTCGGTTTACTGGTTTTAAGAAGTTTAGGGAAAAAGCTCTTCTTGAAAGAGAAGAAAACAAGTTGCTGTTCTCATTAATATAGAAGAAAGAGCTTAGAGTAATCATGGTAGGTCACTACTTGATACTTTAAGCTCTTTTTCTTTGCAATTTATTGTTTGTTTAACATAATATTTAGAATTTCTTTGTCCGTTTCTTTCATACCTTCTCGACCCATTCGTCCTACTGCTAGTATGGTTTCTTCAATACATTCTTTTAAGATTCCTGAATTCGCATCATAGGAAAGACCTTCCATAGAAAGGTAATGTGCCATCAAAGCAGAATCTAACCCGGATGCGATTTTTGCAGCACAAGATGCCTTTGCCCCATCGCAGACAATGCCAGAGGTGTTAGCCAATGTGTTTGCAATGGTCATCTTAATTTGTTCTAGGCTTCCCTTTGCTAAGTAGGTTATGGCTGCACCACTAGCACAAGAAGCACTAACGGCACCACAAAAGGCAGAGAGTCTTCCGATTCCGGTTTTTTGATGTACCGTAATCAAAGCTGCAAAGATAAGGCCTCGGTAGAGTTCTTCCTTACTTAACTTACGCTCTTTTGCATAGACAATGACTGGTATGGTGCTAGTAATTCCTTGATTTCCACTTCCAGAGTTTGTCATAACAGGTAAATCACAACCGCTCATTCTCGCTTCCGAAGCTGCAGCTGTATAAGCTTTTATTTTCGCATTGAGGCAGTCTTTTGGGTTTGAGTTTAAAATAATACGGCCAATGGATACGCCATAATTACCTTCTAAACCTTCCAGAGCCATTTGATAATTATATTCTATTAGTTGATCAAGTAGTGGAATTAGGTCGGTGTAATCTATGGTGTTTGCAAATTCATAAATGTTAGCAACCGATAAACAACTTCGATCGGTAAAGACTCCTAAATACTTTTCCTTTTCCTCGTTCGTTTGAAATAGGATTTGCTCGTTCTTTTCTATTCTAGTAATATTGGTATGTGTTTGTTTTATCTCTACCAAAGCAGAATTATTTTGGGCAAATACTTCTACTATGATATGTAATGGATGACTAGATTCTAGTAGTTCTACGCTACAGCGTTTTTCAAGCCATATAGTTCTAGTTAGACGTTTTTGTGAATCAGAAACGTCTGAAATGACTTCAAGAAGCTTGCTAGAATCTCCTGCAACCATTCCTAAAATGATAGCAGCTTCAATACCACGTAGTCCATCGGTATTAGGCACGGTAACACACATGGCATTTTTGATAATATTGCCACTGCATTTTACGATTACTTTTTCAGGTTCCATTTCTAAGATTTCGCGGGCTTTAGCAGAAGCAAAGGCTAATGCAATTGGTTCGGTACAACCCATAGCAGGTACTAATTCTTCATGCAAAATCTTAATATAATCAGGGTATTTCATTGCTTTACTTCCTCTATTGTTCCTTTGTTTCACTCGTATGATTCTGTTCTGTCTGAGCGTTTATTGTATTGGTTTCTTCCGTAGGTGTATCTAGTTTCCATAATCTTCTCATGAAATCTTGCTTGCTCTTTCTGACAATAAGAAGTGCCATTAAGACAAGAATCATAGGAACGGCATAGATGAGAATATGGAACGCATATCCAATCAAAGGTACTAATACCATTTCACCCTCCCCATACCAAGCTTCGATGGTAGAGGCAACTGAAATTTCATTGTCTGATGTCTGGTACCATGCGATAGCCACTTCGTATAATGCGTGGGCGAATACAAGAGCTGAAAGGTTTTTGGTGCGAAGATAAACAGCACCCAAAAAGAAACCATAACAAGCAGCTAGTAAGCCTTGAATGATTCCACCTGAAATAGCATGAACTACACCAAATAATAAACTCGGAATCAGAATAGGAATCAGATAACTTTGGCCGTTTTTACTTCGAAAAAGATTTTGAACGAGTAAGCCTCTAAAAATAGTTTCTTGCCAATAGGCTTTTCCTAAACAAGATAGAAATATAAAACCTGCAGTACTCATAGGTAATATAAAATCTCCTGTTGTTCCCGGAATCATAATAAGCAAAGCGAGAGAAAGTGGAGCCATGATGACAAGGAGCCAAGCAAAGGAGAAGGCTCTTGAGAATCTACGCTCTCCAAAGTTGAATTTATAGGCTTTTCCCAGACATATTTTAGTGATAATGATACTTACTAAAGCAGTTATTAGGCCAGAAAATAAAATTCCTAAGTGAGTGTTTGCTTCTTGGGATAGACCATAGTTGTTTTGGTCAAATAATACAGTTAGTACTTGGAATAAAATAGTGGCTAAGACTGCAAGGACATAGGAGTAAATAAGTGGATGTTTTTTCATAAGTTGCCTCTTTCGTTTTCTTTTTATCCTACCATTATTCCACTCATAGGTCAATAAAGTTTAGAACAAAGCATATTGCATGTGATAGCAAATAGGACTATAATAATACTAAGACAAAAGGACTGTCATACAAATTTATTGTGTGACAGTCCTTTTGTTTTAGTAGACAGGAACTACGGCTCCCTCATAATTAGTAGTGATAAAGTTGGCTACAGAAGGATCTGTGATGGCTTCTACGATAGCTTTTGTTTTATCGGAATCTAGTTGCTCTGTCTGAACAGCTATGATATTGGCATATGTTTGGGCAGCAATCGAACTACTTTCTTCAAAAGCAAGAGCATCGTTGGCAGTTAATCCTCCTTGTAATGCATAATTTCCATTAATGCAAGCGAGATCTACATCGGGCAAAATCCTAGGTAGTTGTGATGCTTCTATCTCTATTATTTCTACTCCAAGTGGATTTTCCACAATATCTAGAACCGTAGCAGTAAGTCCTGCATCTGGAGATAATTTAATAATTCCCTGAGCTTCTAACAGTAATAGGGCCCTAGCTTCATTACTAGTGTCGTTGGGTACTGCAATTTTCGCTCCATTAGAGAGCTCTGAAATTGACGATAGGTTCTCACTATAAATACCAAGAGGTTCAAAGTGTACTGCTTGAGCAGAAGAAATTTGGGTATGGTTGCTAGCGTTAAATTCTTCTAAATAGGGAGCATGTTGAAAGAAATTAGCATCTAGTTCGCCTGCATCTAAGCTAGTGTTAGGAAGAATATAGTCTGTATATTCCACAACTTCAAGATGGTATCCTTGTTCTTCTAATAATGGACGAATTTCTTCTAATATTTCTGCATGAGGAGTAATACTAGCTCCAATGGTGATGGTATCTAAGCTTTCGCCTGTTGTTGATTGGCAAGCACTTAATACAAATAAAGTGCTAAGTGTTAATAGGGAGAGTAATAATTTGTTTTTCATTTTTTTTCCTTTTCTGTTATCTAGTTTTTCTTTTATCTGTTCTTTTAACAAGAGTAACTCCAATAAATTGAAATATTTGAACTAATCCAATTAATAGAATTAGTGTTAAAAGCATAATTCCGGTTTCGTAACGGTATAAACCATAATTAATGGCTATGGTTCCAAGACCGCCTCCACCTACAAATCCTGCCATAGCAGAATAACTTAATATACTTGTTATGGTAATGGTTGCCCCAGTTAAGAGGGCTGGCCTGGCTTCTAAAAGTAGTACTTTTCCTATCATTTGTAGATGGGTACAGCCCATGGAGAGTGCAGCTTCGATGACTCCCTTTGGAACTTCAAGAAGTGAGGACTCCACCATGCGACCTACAAAAGGTGTAGAAGCGATAACAAGTGGTAAAATCATTGCAGTAGAGCCAATGGTAGTTCCTACTACCAAACGTGTTAAGGGCATCAGTACAATGAGTAAAATAATAAATGGTGCTGATCGTAGGATATTGACTATAAATCCAAGACTGACATTAATAAATCTATTCTCTCGTAGTCCCTGAGCTGATGTGATATATAACAATACACCAAGAGGGATTCCTAGTAAATAGGAGAGCGCTGTAGAAATTAAGGTCATATACAAAGTCTCTAACACTCCTGTTGTTAATAAGTTTATAAATTCATCTCTCATGTTAGGCACCTATTTGTTTTCTTTCTATGGAGATGGGAATATGACGTTCCTCTATTAGTTTTCTAGTGATAGAAGATTTTGCATGTGAAAATATTTGCTCAACAGTGCCCGTTTCTACAAGATGTCCTTGGTCTAGTACTGCTACTTTGTTACAAAGTGCCTCTACAATCCCCATTTCATGTGTGATTACAATAACCGTAATGCCTAAGTCTTTGTTGATAGATTTTAGTAATGTTAGGATGGAATTACGAGTTTCTGGATCGAGTGCACTGGTAGCTTCATCACACAAAAGTATCTTAGGGTTATTAATTAAAGCACGAGCAATGGCTACACGTTGCTTTTGTCCACCAGATAATTCACTAGGATAGGAAAGAGCTTTATCGGATAATCCAACAATTCCTAGCATTTTACTAGCCTTTTCGTGTATTACTTTACTAGGTACGCCTAGAATTTCTAGAGGAAAGCATATATTGGAAAATACTGTCTTTTGCTCCATCAGATGAAAGTGTTGAAATATCATTCCTATTTTGCTTCTTTGTTCTCGTAGTTCTTTTTCAGAGATGGTAACAAGATCAAGTCCTTGAAATAATACTTTTCCTGAACTTGGTCTTTCTAATAAATTGATACAACGGACTAAGGTGGATTTTCCAGCACCTGACTTACCGATGATACCATAGATATCTCCTTGCTCTATCTTAAGATTTATTTGATTTAATGCATGTATGGATTGGTGTTTGCTTTTGTATTTCTTATGAACATTAATAAGTTCTAACATAGCATGGTTTCCTTTCTTGTGTTAACTAGTTCTGCTCTTACTATAATATAAAATCTAGCTATTGTATAATTCGAAAAAGCAATGGCTTGCTATAGTTATAACCTATAACAAGCCATTGCTTACAAAATAATCATTAATTTTTTCTATATATAATTGAGCGAGAGTACTAAAAGGGTTTCCTGAACGATGAACAATTCCAATATTCATAGTTTCACTTTCCTCGAGAGGAATGGTGACGTGGCCATGACCATTTAGATCTTCGCAGATAATACCAGAACATAAGGTATAGGCATTTAATCCTACCATTAAATTTAATGCAGTTGCACGATCATCTACCTTGATGAGTTTAGGGTAATCATGGGTACTTTTCATCTCCTCAGCAAAATGAAAGGAGTATTTGCTGCCCTGTTCAAATGCGATACAAGGGTAAGCCTGTAAATCCAGGAGGGAGATACTTGTTTTATTGGCTAAAGGGTGATGGGAGGAGAGATAGACATAGGTTTCACAAGAAATCAGTGGTATAAAGTCTAGTTCATATTCTCTTAATAGTTTGCCAATAAAAGCTTCGTTTTTTGTGTTAAGATAGAGAATTCCCAATTCACTTACAAAGTTTTTTACATGATCAATCACATCAGCAGTTTTTGTTTCGTGAAGAGCAAATTCGTAATCATCCATCCCAATTTCTTTTACTAAGTCAACAAAGGCTTTTACAGCAAAAGAATAGTGTTGTGTACTAACACTGAATTTCTTTTTTCTTGTTTTCTCAAAATATCGTTCTTCTAAGATGGCATATTGCTCTACTGCTTGTCTAGCATACACTAGGAATTCATTTCCCTCAGGAGTGGCAGTGATACCGCGGTTAGTTCTGATAAAGATTGTGATACCTAGTTCATTTTCTAGAGATTTCATAGAAGTAGAAAGGCTAGGTTGGCTAATGAAAAGCTGTTTGGAAGCTTCGTTCATAGAGCCAAAATCTGCAATCGCTATTACTTGTTTTAATTGTTGTAGTGTCAT
>CAYJHO010000112.1:5350-7287 GCA_964369945.1 uncultured Lachnospiraceae bacterium | reverse complement strand
TCTAACTCACCACCAATAAACACAAGCTCATAATTCATATTTTCTTTTTGAATTCCAAAAATGCTATATGTACCTGGTTCTTCACCAATATGTCTTGCTACTGCATAATTTAATTTATCTCCGTAAACCGTTCCAAAGTAGTTCGCATCAAAGCTTGGATCAAGTTCACCTTCAAATTTAGTTTGGAATCCTAATGTTATTGTGATTAACTTTTTCTCAACCGTTAAAACATTAGAATTACCAATGGTAAAGATATAATTATCATTTGCAGAGGACATTGCTAACAAATCTTCTATTGTAATACTATAACTTCCTACATTACGAGTAGCAGCATCATATACGCTATGATTTGTAGTGAAACTTGGTCTTCCTTGAATCCCTGCACTAGTTGCATTCTCTCCATTCACATAACCTTCAATAGAATAAGAAAATTCTGGTGTATTTGTTCCATAAGTAATGGTGTGCGCATTTGCATGAACAATCAAGGTAGCTGGTGTAATTGTAATGCTTCCTTCTACTAATGTTTCCTTGTAGTTTTGGCCTGAAACTTTTACAACAAAGTCTGTGGTTCCCACATTAGTTCTAGATGGTAACGTTGTAGTAAACGTCAATCCACCATCTATACTGTACTCAAATGTTAGCTCTTCAAATTCTACTACTTTTCCATTCACATCATAAACAACTAGATTTTCTGGATGAAAGCTTAATTCTTTTCCATCATACTCTTTACCTTGATAAAGTGTATCACCATTGATACTGTCCATGTCACCAGGAATATCTATTATGTCTTTTGTTATTTCCAAAATTCCTGGAACTACATTAATTTGATAATTATTTGTAACTTCATCGCTTCCATTAAACACCTTAGCTACTAAAACGGTATGTGCATAACTTCCAGCTTCTGTACCCACTCCACCTGTAGTTGTAGTTTGTAATGCACTGTGTCCCACAACTAAGTTCTCAACCGTTACACCTGCTACTGTTTGAGGGAATCGATTATATACATAGCTTGTACTATTAGCAGTAATTGTCAATGGTCTTTTTGAAATAGTAATAGTTCCATTTACAACAGTAGGTTCAAATGCATCGCTTGAAACTCTTATTTTGAACTCTGTGATACCAGCCTCTGTTCTTGCTGGCAACTCATCACTATATGTTAAACCACCATCTACACTGTATTCAAATACCAATTCACCATGTAAAACTAATTCACCTTTGGAATTATAAACCTTTAGTTCGCTTAAATCGAAGATTAATTCTTCTCCATCGTATTCTTTACTTAGATTTAAAGTATTTCCATTGATTCCTTCTACTTCTTCCGGAATATTTAATCCATCTTTTGTGATAGTGAAATCCGCTTTTTCATACTTCACGCTATAGTTCTCATTACTTGCACCACTTGGTTCTAGTACATCTAGGTATTTATTTACATCATTTTCGCTATTGGTTCTTCTTACTACAATCTCACCTAAGTCATCACCTTCTACCAATCCACGTCCTGCGGCTTCATCAAAAGTTTCTACTACATAAGTAAATGCTGGATCTGCATCTCCAAATATCTTACTACTATTTACTGCTGTTACAAGTACTTCTCTTTTTAGAATAGTCAAAGTTCCTTCTACGGTTGTTTCTTCGTAGTTATCACCTTCTACCTTCACAATAAAGTCTAATGTTCCTGCTCCTGTAATGGTTGGTAGGGTATCCGTGAATGTTATTCCACCATCTACACTATAAGAAAATTCTAACTCCTCATTTGGTACTACATTTCCATCCTCATCATGGATTATCATATCTTTTGGTTCAAATGTTAACGCTTCTTTATCATAGGTTTTGCTTGGATATAGTGTACTTCCATTTACTCCACCTAGTTCCTCATCAATTTCAAGGCTGTCTTTTTCTATCGTAAAGGTTCCTGGTTCATAAGAAATGATGTAGTT
>CAYJHO010000112.1:0-5250 GCA_964369945.1 uncultured Lachnospiraceae bacterium | reverse complement strand
CAAGGCTGTCTTTTTCTATCGTAAAGGTTCCTGGTTCATAAGAAATGATGTAGTTGCTATTACTTGCACCTCTCGCTTGTAGTACATCTGTGTATTTTCCTGCATCTTGATCTACTTCTGCATTATCTCTTGTTACTACGATATTTCCTAAACTATCACCATCTACTAGGCCTCGTTCTAGCACTTCATTAAATACTTCGATGCCTACCGTAAAGCTTGGATCGTCTTTTCCATATACCTTATCTGCATCTTCTGCTGTTACAAGTACTGGTCTTTGCTTAATTGTCAAAGTAACGGTACCTGTAGCAGTATCACTATAATTGCTATTGGTTGCAGTGAAATTAGTTGTTACTCCAATTACTTCACCCTCTGCATTGTAAACTACATTAGTCTGACTCATATCGGTAAACGTAATCTCAGTTCCAGCTGGGAATTTACTTAATACCTCTTCTTTTGTATACTCAAGTGCTGTTCCGTCATATACCTTTTCTTTACTTAGAGCTTGGTTATCATACGATCCCCAACCATCGGTTAAGATTGTCAAGGTTCCTGCAACTTCTGTAATCAAGTAGTTCTTTGTTACATCAACTTTGCTTCCATCTTCAATCTTGTCTACTGTTACCTTATTGTTGTTCGGCGCATTGTCACCTACATTAGTTACACTTCCTGTTACTGTTGCAAATACTTTGTGCTCTGATAATAATCCCGTGTCAGCCGCTTGTTCTGTCCAAGTAAAGCTTGAATTCGTTAGTTCTTTTCCATCATATTCTTTTTCATCGCTTGCTGCTGTTACTGTTACTGGTCTTCTTGTAATCTTTAAAGTCACTGTTCCTGTAGCATCTGTATCACTATAATTACTATTGGTTGCTGTGAAATTAATTGTTACCCCAATTACTTCACCCTCTGCATTATAAACTACATCAGTTTGACTCATATCGCTAAAGGTAATCTCAGTTCCTGCTGGGAATTTACTTAATACCTCTTCTTTTGTATACTCAAGTGCTGTTCCGTCATATACCTTTTCTTTACTTAGATCCTGGTTATCATACACTCCCCAACCTTTGCTTGTGATGGTCAAAGTTCCTGGCATTTCTGTAATTGCATAATTCCCAGTTACATCTTTTCCACTTGTATCTGTTATCGTTGTATTTGTAATTTTGTTGTTGCCTACTGCAGTGTCTTCTACATTGGTAGCTCTACCTGTTACTGTCGCATTGATTGTATGCTCTTCAAGTAATCCTGTATCATCAATCTCTTCTGTCCAAGTAAAAGTTTCATTTATTAAAGCTGTTCCATCATATACTTTTTCACCACTTGCTGCAGTTACTATTATAGGTCTTTGTGTAATTTCTAAACTATTTCCTGTTATTACAACAATATGATTCTCACCATAAATTTCTTTTGGATACGTCACAGTGTATGTAAATCCAATGTTTCCAACATCTGTTAATTGAATACTTGATGGGTCGATCGTAACTACACCATTATTTAATAACTCAGCTCCAATAAAAGCTTCTATCGTTTCAACTGTTACTGCTTTTAATTCTCCATCATATACATATCTCTCGTGATATAGCGGAAAGCTATTGGTTTCTGGTATGTTTTTGGTCCATTTTGCAGTTGCAATCAAATCACCATAAGTGCCGTTTCCAACTGCTGCGTCAAATCCCTCTGTAACATAATCTAATGTACCTTCACCCTCTACTGCTAGCTCAATATCCCATCCAATAAAGGTATATCCTGCTTTGCTAACATTTTGAATTGCTTTCGTATCATTAATCGTATATTTTATCGGATTAGAATGACTAACACCTTCAATTTCTTTATATTCAATTTCATACTCTATCGCTTCGAATATAACTTCTATTGTATGATTTTTCTGAACATTTACAAAGTTATAGGAGTCAACGTTTTCAATTACACTTCCGTCTACTTTTACCTCTTTAATTTGATATCCTGTATTCAGAGTAAAGTCAAAGTTTTGGCTTTCTCCCTCAGCAACTTCTACAGTTCCTGTAGGAGTAATACTACCGCCACTTCCTGCATTGGCTACAATTTGATATTTAGCTATTGTTTTTAATACAGGAAAAGCTACGATATTCTCTTCTATTGCATCACTAGCACTTACAATAACGTCTTTCGTCTCCTCAAGACTTTCATACCCTACTGGTGGATTCGAAGTAACCACATGATTTCCGTAAGGAATGTCTGAAGTTTCACTAGTAATCAATGCTTCTTCTTGATTCGCCGTTGGATTTCCACTCTTATCTAAATATTCGCCCTTTTCATTTACCCAATAATACTTAACTACTAATGTTTCAAATTCAGGTGTAAGATTTGGTGATGGAGCTTTTTCTGATTGATTCATATTTCCATCAATATCTGTATATACAAGTTCTGCATCTAAATTTGTATTGAGTTTAGCATCTTCTGTACGATACTCTTCTTTCAGTCTAACTGGAATGATATAATCTGTTATTATTTCTGTTATATTTCCAACTTGAATGGTAACCACTTGATTGCCATCTTCATCAAATGACACGGTCATTCCTTCTGGTAGCTCTTCTTCAATCACTTCCCATTTTGGATCGATAGTATCTGTAATTACTGCGTCTCCCCCTGCAACATTTACCATGCCCACTATAGATTGTAACAATGGTTCTAAGTCATCCAAATTATTTACATTATAATATTGATCCTCTGTTGGTATATGTAGTAATGAATCTGGAATTGTATCTGCCAACTGTACTCCGACTGCAAAAATAGTTGCACCTAAGTTTTTCAATTCGGTTACTTCAGACTCTGCCGCCTTTCCGGTATTAGGTTCCCCATCTGTTATAAAAACAACATACACTGGTCTATTTACATTTTCAGAATCTCTACTATTGATATACTCCAATGCTTTTGTAAATGCCATGGCATAATCTGTACTTCCTAGAGGCACTGTAGCATGTAACGCATTAATAATTTTATCCGTTGAGTCTGAAAAATTTACACTTCCTGCCAAATATCCTTGTGATGCAAACTGAACCAAAGCTACTCTGTTACCATCTGCATTTTCATCTGCCAATAAACTTTCTACCATTGATTGCGTAGCATCCTTAGCCGGTTCCCATCTGTAATCTGGAGAATCAAGCATACTATTAGATTTGTCAAGAACTATCACAATATCCGAACCGCTAACCCCTGCAATTCCACTAGTTGAAAAAACGATATCGGCTTCATAAGCTTCTTTATTAGACCAAACTGCACCTTTTCCTAAAGTAACATCTCCGGCATTTGGATCTAACCAGCCATCAGTTGCATCACTTATTGGATTGCTATCAACAACTTGATAATAGATATGTGCATAATCATCGAAAGAAGAGCTCACAGTCATTCCATCTTTCAATATCAGAACTGCTGTATAACTCTCTATATTATTCTCTCGAAAAGTTTCTGATACTCCCGTAATTTGGATTGGTTGAGGATGCCCTTTTACAGCTTCAACATTACCATCATGGATAATTCCACCTTGTTCTACTGTATTTACCAATGCACTACCATTTAGATTTGTTTTTCCATACTCCCATAAGTAGTAATCATATGATTTGGTTCCACTGGTTACGGACAAAGTAACTGTTTGACCTACTTCTATTACGATAGGATTTGCTGCACTTCCATCTCCACTTAGAACATTTCCGTGTTCGTCTTTTACCTCTATTGTTATCGTTTTTCCGGCAAACTCTTCGCTTCCATTCTCAGTAGCTTGGAAACTAAAGCTTGCTGTTTTTATGATACCTTCTAGCATTACATCAGCTGTTATGGTGTATAGTCCTGTCTCTGCTAATTGATCTTCCGGTATATCAAATACTGTTGTAATACCATCCACAAAACTATTTAAATCATAGCCTTCCAACTTAATATTTGAAATGCTCACTCCATTTTCGCACTGAAATTCAACTGCTATGTATTCACCTGTTTCAGATTTTGTATTTACAATTGCAGCTTCAACCACACCTGCAAATTTTGTTTCAAAACTTACTGTTACATGGCATTCAGTTTCTTTTATTTCAGTCTCTTCCACTTCAGTCTCTTCCACTTCAGTTTCTTCTACCTCAGTTTCTTCTACTTCTGTTTCTGCTAAATTCGCTATAGCTACTATTGATTGAGTTGCTATCGTCAATAAATTAGTAGGAAAGCTTATATTTGCAAATGCATTCTCTTCCTCTTCTTCGGTAGTTTCCACTTCCTCTGTAGTCTCTACTTCTTCCGTAGTTTCCACTTCTTCTGTAGTCTCTACTTCTTCGGTTGTTTCTACTTCTTCTGTAGTCTCTACTTCTTCGGTTGTTTCTACTTCTTCTGTAGTCTCTACTTCTTCCGTAGTCTCTACTTCTTCCGTAGTCTCTACTTCTTCGGTTGTTTCCACTTCTTCCGTTGTTTCTACTTCTTCCGTTGTTTCTACTTCTTCCGTTGTTTCTACTTCTTCCGTTGTTTCTACTTCTTCCGTTGTTTCCACTTCTTCCGCAGTCTCTACCACTTCCGTAGTTTCTACTTCTTCGGTAGTCTCTACTTCTTCGGTTCCTACTATTTGATCTAGGCGTGAATAGTGAACCTTAAATTCCTGTTCTCCATTCTCATTTGCAGAATAAGTAGCCGTTGTTCCTTCTACATATTCTCCACTTGGTAAATAGATTCCTTTAATGCTTGTTGTATCTTCTACTGCTTCCACATTAATAGTAATCACTTCCTGGCCATCTCGTAGCTCGGATGACCAATTTACATTAAGATCATCAGCCGAACCAGCCAAAGCCAAAGAACTTCCATTTGCCGTTTCATCTACGGAAGCTTCAGCTGCTGGTAAAGTATTCTGAATTAACATTCCAAATACCAACAACCATGCAACAAAGTTCTTAGATGAAAAGCGCTTTTTCTTTTTTAACATATGCTCCTCCTCAAAGTATGATTGAATCTTTCACACATTCCCTTTTATCCCATAGGAATACTATGATTATCCTGGAATAATCTACCATATTACTAGGTTTTTGTCTAGCACTGTTACTCAATTTCTAAAAAAAATTACAAATGAATATTTTACATATTTTTCCAAAAATAGACAAACGCAGATATTTCACTATTTAATTTATAATTTTCAAAATAATAGAAATAAATGTCATAACTTTCTTTCTTTTCCCATCAACTATCTTTCTAAATATGAAAATAGCCAAAGCAGTGTTTCCACCACTCTGGCTATCATAACTAAACTTTATT
>CAYJHO010000111.1:5599-7360 GCA_964369945.1 uncultured Lachnospiraceae bacterium | reverse complement strand
CATATATTCCTTTCGGTGGGTGGAACTCCTGTCCAAATGCTGTGGATATGATGACTGTGGCAAAATATTGGTTTGAAAGCTATGATGCTGTGCCTGCTGTAATTAGCAGTGATACACTTGAAATTTTAGCGTCAAAGCAAGACAGCTTTGAAGATAGCGCAAGGCTTGCCTATGAGCAGTATCTATTCTGTGCCGATATAGTAGACCAAGGACTCGGCAGTATCAAAAACTTAGCCACACAGCTAAAAGACTCTACTGTTTGGGCATTTTGGTGGGATTAATCGGGAATAAATGGTATATTTTTGGTTTTAGATTCCGAAATGGGAATAAATTTGAAACATCACTGTTTTTATGCCGAAATAGATGTAGTGATAAACTTGATGAGATTACATTTATGAAGTCGTCAATGTAATGGATTGCTTACTTGAAAAAACTGTGTAGCATTCATTTTGTATCTATGCTGATTATAGTGGGACTTGTTATAAATTTGCTTTTTTGTAAACCTTGGCTTATAATATAAATTAGGGTTATCTTTGAACTATATGTGGGAATAAACGTATCAGATATTTACGAAATGTGAGCATAAATGGAGAACGAGAAAAATGAACCAAGTAATAAATAATATTTTAACAAGAAGAAGTATACGTGATTTTAGTGATAGAAAGGTGGCAAAGGAAGAGGTGGAAACTTTGTTGCAAGCAGCAATCTATGCACCAAGTGGAATGAATATGCAAACTTGGAAATTTACAGCATTAATGAATGGTGAATTGATAGAAGAACTAGCCGCAGCAGTGGCAAAGGCGTGGGATAGAGAAGGTTACAATTTCTATCAAGCTCCTTGTCTTATCATTGGTTCAAATGTAAAAGGCAGTAAATGGGGAAGAGATGATAATGCATGTGCTATGCAAAATATCTTCTTGGCTGCTCATAGTCTAGAGATTGGATCGGTTTGGATGAATCAGTTAGCAGGCTATAGTGATGAGCCAGAAATTAGAGCTATCCTAACGCGTTTAGGAGTACCGGAGAACCACGAAGTGTTTGGAGTGGCAGCACTTGGCTATTCTATGAGTGAAGCAAAGGGAATGGTAGAGAAAAAAGGCGAATATGTGATTATTGAATAGTGCAAGAACTAGAAAGTAGCAGCTTTAGCAAAACACTTTACAACTAGATATGTTTCAAGCTATAGTAAAGAAAAGAATTAATAAAAGAGTATGAGGAGAAAAATATGCCAGAATTTATTTATCAAATGTATAAGGCGCGTAAGGCGCATGGTGATAAGGTCATTCTTAATGATGTATCACTGTCATTTTATTATGGAGCTAAAATTGGAGTGGTAGGCCCAAACGGTATGGGAAAATCCACCTTATTAAAGGTGATGGCAGGCTTAGAAGAAGTGTCTGCAGGAGATGCAAGTCTTACACCAGGATTTACGGTAGGAATCTTGCAACAAGAACCACCTCTTGATGAGGATAAGACTGTAATTGAAAACATCAGACAGGCCTTTAGCGGATTGATGCAAAAAGTAGAACGTTTTAACAAAATTGGGGAAGAAATGATGGAGCCAGATGCAGACTATGATAGTTTGATGGCAGAAATGGGTGATTTACAAGCTGCCATTGATGCAGCAGATGGATGGGATATTGATAGTAAGCTATATATGGCAATGGATGCCCTTCAATGCCCAGATGCAGATGCCCCTATTCATATACTATCAGGTGGTGAAAGACGTCGTGTGGCACTTTGTAAACTTTTATTAGAAGG
>CAYJHO010000111.1:0-5499 GCA_964369945.1 uncultured Lachnospiraceae bacterium | reverse complement strand
AGAATTGAAGCAGAATTAGACTGGGTAAGAAGTTCTGCAAAAGCCCGTCAAACGAAAAGTAAAGCCCGCCTTGAAAGATTCCAAGAAATGGAAGCAAAGGCTGCAAGTGTAAAAGAAGTAGACTTTTCAGATATTAAGATTCAAGTGGGCTCTCGCCTTGGGACGAAAGTTATCGTGGCTGAGAATATCAATAAATCCTTTGGGGATCGTGTTTTGATCAAAGATTTATCCTTTTCACTTCCACAAGGTGGAATTGTTGGTGTAATTGGACCAAACGGTGTAGGAAAAACAACCTTGTTCAAATCTATCGTAGGATTAGAAGAAATTACCAGTGGTTCTTTGGAAATTGGTGAAACCGTTAACATTGCTTATGTAGATCAAAATAGAGAAGGTTTAGATCCAAACAAAACCCTGTGGGAAGTAGTTTCTGGAGGCGATGACTATATTCAAATTGGAAATGTGCAAGTACCAAGTAGAGCTTATTTATCAGGATTTGGATTTAAAGGATCAGATCAACAAAAGAAAGCAGGTGTGCTTTCAGGTGGTGAGAGAAATAGACTAAACCTTGCTTTAACTTTAAAAGTAGGTGGAAATTTAATTCTATTAGATGAGCCTACCAACGATTTAGATATAGCGACCTTATCTAGTTTAGAAGAAGCACTTCTTAACTTCCCAGGTTGTTCTGTTGTGATTAGCCATGATAGATTCTTCTTAGATCGTATTGCAACTCATATTATTGCATGGGAAGGGACTGCTGAAGAACCAGGAAATTGGTACTGGCATGAAGGAAACTTTGAATCTTATCAAAAGAACAGGGTAGCACGCTTAGGGGTAGAGGCTGCAAAACCACGTAGAATGAATCGCAAATTAACCAAGGCGTAAGATTGTAATAGTTAAGAGGCTTAGGATATAACATGCAAAGAGATTATGAAAAACTACTAGAAAATGGATTTTCCTTTTGGAATAAGTTAAAAGAATCGGAACAAAAAGAGTTAAAAGAGAATATTCATTTCTCAACATATGAAAAGGGAAGTGAGATTCACAATAGTGATAGTGATTGCTTAGGGGTTAGTCTAATAACCAAAGGCCAACTTCGAGTGTATATCTTATCAGAAGATGGAAGAGATATCACGCTATATCGTTTGTATCAAGGAGATGTTTGTATCTTAACAGCTTCATGTGTAATAGAGGCTATTACCTTTGACTTGTTTATTGAGGCAACGGAAGATACAGAGCTCATGATTGTTCAAACAGCAGCATTTAAAAGATTGCGGGAACAAAATATCTATGTAGATCATTATACTTATCAATTAACCACAGATCGATTTTCAGATGTGATGTGGACTATGCAACAAATCTTGTTTATGAGTATGGATCAAAGGTTAGCTGTGTTTTTAGCTGATGAAATCAGTAAGAATCATAGCTTAGAAATCAAGCTGACTCATGAGGAGATTGCCAAGTTTATTGGCAGTTCTAGAGAGGTTGTGACAAGGGTATTAAAGTATTTTTCTAGAGAAGGAATCGTAGAACTTTCTAGGGGCTGCATTAAGGTAATGGACAAAAACAAATTGAGAAATATGACATAGTTATCAAAAGAAAGATAGGGTTAACACGCTTATGTGCTAACCCTATCTTTCTTTTGCTTAGCCAAGCATCTTTAAGATAGCTTCTTTAGATTGTAGACCTGCAGACTGTGCAACAAGCTTACCTTGCTTTAAGATGACTAAGGTAGGAATACTCATTACATTATATTGTTGTGCTAGTTCTCGCTCCTCATCTACATTCACTTTCACTACCTTTGCATTAGTAGCTTCTTTTGCTACGGTATCTAATATTGGAGAAAGCATTTTACAAGGGCCACACCAATCGGCATAGAAATCTACCAAAACGGTTTGTTCACTGTTTAATACTTCATTTGTAAAAGTTGCTTTTGTAATTTTTTGTACTGACATAAGTTTTATCCTCGCTTTTCTTTTGTTTTATGAACTCAGTATACTGCAAAAGACAAACGCTATCTGTGACTTAATCACATAGGGGAATAGAGGTATCGCTATTACGAAGAATCCAACTAGAAGTATCTCTCATGGTTTCACGTAAATCTCTGGGTTGAAAGCCGATTTCTGAGCTTGCTTTTTCGTGTGAAAAGAAATATTTTGCCTTTAGAGTATGAAGGGAATAGCTTGTAAATAACGGACGCTTTTTGGAAGCTTTAGCCACCAATTCAAATACGGGCGCGATAAAGGATAGCAATTGGATAGGGAGTACTGGTAGTTTTTTTGTATTCTTTGTTTTAGATGCCATACCCAGTAAATCAGGGATAGTATAATAGTGATTGGAAAGAATATAACATTCTCCACATTTCCCTTTCTCTATTGCTAAGATACATCCCCTTGCTACATCTCTTACATCTACAAAATCATAGCCACCATTCACAAGGGCGGGTAAGTTGCCATGAATGTAATCATGGATCATTTGCACAAGATGGTTGTTATTTTCATCGTCATTTGGTCCGATGATGCCAGATGGATGAACAATCACCACATCTAAACCAAGTCTTTGAGATTCGAGAACAAGTTTGCTTGCTTCAGCTTTTGTTTTAGCATAACCACCGATAACATGTTCGCTGGAAAAGTTCTTGGTTTCTCTTATTTCAGTAAAAGCTTCTTGTTCTGGAATTGCGTGTACTGAACTTACGTAGAGCAATCTTTTGATTTTGTACTCATGACAGAGCTTCAGAATATTTTTGGTTCCTTCGACATTGACGGCTCTAACTTGTGGTGATATATTGTTGGAAATATCCACAATTGCAGCTGTATGAATGACATAGACATCAGTATCTGTGTCAAACAATGTTTTTAAACTTTCTAGTTCTAGTACATTTCCCTCATAATACTTAACACCAGCAATTCTTTCATAAGCTTCACCTCTCAGTACAAGTCCTCGTACTTCACAATTTGTTAAAACTAAATCCTTTATAATTGTTTTGCCTAAGTGACCGTTTGCACCTGTGACAATGTAAGTTTTTGCTTTCATAAAAATCCTCCCTTTATAGACACACTGTTGCTTTTTGAACACAAAAAAAGTATAATATACATAATGTACTAGTTCAAGATACGATTTTGTATTACCATGCTAGTATTTCAACATAATTTGAACATGTGTTGAAAAAAATACAAATATAGGAGAAGATACTTTGAAAAAAGAAGATCAGCGCACAAAAATAACTAAAATGATGATAAGAACAGCATTCCTGAATTTACTGGCTACAAAATCTATCCAAAGCATCACCGTGAAAGAAATTTGTGAGAATGCTGAAATAAACAGAGGTACTTTTTACAAGCACTTTTTAGATGTGTATGATTTAAAAGAAAAAATTGAAAATGAATTTGCTGAAAACATAATAGAAGCATTGATGCCGCTTACACAAAATGCAGAGAAAGAAACATCTTTAACCGAAGTGATTGAAACGGTATTTCAAGTGATTTACTCTAATGCTGACTTTTCTTCATTGATTATCAGCAATCATACAGATAAAAAATTCATGATAAGATTACTTGAAATTGGCTATGAAAATTATATGGCAGCTTATTTGAAAATGTTTCCAAATGTAGATCAAGCAAAACTAAATTACTATTATTCTTTTGTAAGTGCTGGGTGTATCGGAATTTTGGAAAAGTGGCTTGCTACAGGTGTAAAAGAAGATGTGGGTGAAATAGCATCCATAGCAGAAGATATTATGATGAATGGTTTGGAATTTTTAAAAAGAACACCATAATGCCTATATACTATATTTAGGCTTGACAAGTGAAATCTAGTGTGATAGTCTTGTTTTAATTACTAGTAGAAAGGTAGGATTAACGATGTTTAGATTATTTAAGAAAAATTCAAAAGCGTGTTGTATGATGATGCAGTCCAAGCAAGGTGTGTCGTCCTATTTGTCGTGTTGAAGTTTAAATCTAAACAAATAGTCATACCAAAGTCTTGGAAGCAAATGAATTTGATTTGCTTCCTTTTTTTATTCAAAAAATTATTATGGAGGATAATATGGGTACAGCATTTTTAGAGCAGTTTTTGATGATTAGTAGTATAGAAACAGTCTTGTTTCTAGTAGTTTTGTTATTAGTATTCGCAGGAATACGTCAGTTAGAGAAGAGAAAAGTGAGTTTTTCAAAAAGGATGATTGCCGGAACTGCACTGGGGTTTGGCTTGGGAGTCTTGGTACAAATCAGTTCTGGTTTTGCAATTCAGCCTATGGAATTAAAGTATATGAGAGAGCTTACTACTTGGTATGGGCTTTTTGGAAATGGCTTTATGGATTTATTGAAAATGCTAGTAGTTCCTTTGGTTTTAGTTGCCATTGTACATGTTATTATCAATATGGAGGAAAAGGCCAATATTTCTAAGTTAACTAGAAATACCTTAATTTTATCTATTACCATGGTGGGGATTGCATCCGTGGTAGGTATTGTTTTGGGTGTAATTTTTCAGTTAGGTGAGGTTGCGCTTAGCTCTCAAAATAGTTATGAAATTCGTCAGGTAGGAAGTTTGGCAGGCACTATAGAAAGTTTACTTCCTTCTAATATTACCAATGCCATGTTAGAAACAAATGTAATAGCTCTAGTGATAACTGCTGCCTTTTTTGGAGTTGGAGCAAGAAGGATGAAGAAAAAGTATTATGATACTGTGAAACCTTTTTATGATGTTGTAAATGCCTTTTATAAGATTATTATGAGTGTGGCTATGTCAATTATTAAGTTTATGCCTTATGCTGTAGTACCTTTATTGGCAAATACCATAGCAAGCAAAGGGCTGGATAGTATGTTAGACGTAGTTTTGTTTATTGGCTTACTTTATCTTGGTTTGGTATTGATGTTTTTGATTCAATTGTTAGCCTTAGCTCTCTTTGGTTTACATCCAATCTCTTATGTGAAAAAGGCAATTCCAGCTCTTGTACTAGCTTTTACTTCTAGATCGAGTGTAGGTACCTTGCCACTTAGTGTGGAAACTTTAACTAGTCAATTAGGGGTAAATAGTGGAACGGCAAGTTTTGTAGCAGGTTTAGGAACTACAGCAGGAATGCAAGGTTGTGCAGGCGTATTTCCAGCTCTATTGTTAGTCTATGTTGCCAATGTGAATCAAATACCAATTGATATCACCTTTGTGTTTATGACCATAGTGGTAGTGAGCCTTAGTTCTTTTGGTATAGCAGGAATTCCGGGGGCAGCTACTATGTCGGTTTCAGCCTCTATATCTGGAATGGGATTTGCAGCATTTTTCCCAAGTATCAGTCCCATTCTAGCAATAGATCCTATATTGGATATGGGAAGAACTTGTCTAAATGTCTCTGGTGCTATGGTAAATGCAGTGATAGTCGATAAAACATTGGGGACTTTGAATGTGGAAGAGTATCATTCTTAAATACTTAACGCAGAAGAACAAGGCTATAGTATAATTGATGGAGTGATAAACAACGTGGTAAATAGGTAAAAATATGAAATC
>CAYJHO010000110.1:0-7422 GCA_964369945.1 uncultured Lachnospiraceae bacterium | reverse complement strand
TCTTCCTACTAGGCTTCCTCTTATATGCCTTTATGTATGGAGCAGCAAGTTCACTAGCATCTAAGATTGAAGATATGAATGCCTTAGTAACCCCAGTCATGCTTTTGTTTATTGGATCTTTTATGATAACCATTTTCTCCTTGGTAGGAGAAGGTGCAGACGGTATCATAATGAAGATATTTTCCTTTATTCCTTTTTCAGCACCAATGGCTATGTTTAGTAGAATTGCTATGACAGAAGTGCCTATGATAGAAATTATATTGTCCATAGGGATCTTAATCCTTAGTACCTTTGTAGTAGGTTGGATTTCTGCTAAAATCTACCGCTATGGTGTATTCTTCTATGGGAATAAGCCAAATATCTTCAAGATTACATTACAAATATTTAAAGACATGAAAAAAGCTTAATCTGCGGAAGAAACTTGCAATTTTATCGTTGATAGGCTAAACTGTTTTTAAATAACATTGGATACCTCCTGTGTATATTATTTAATTGTACACAGGAGGTTTTACTATGAAAGATCGAGGTAATTATGGATAATAATCAACAAAATAATCAAGAATCAGGAGCGCACAAGCGCCGTGTCAGATATAAAGGGACTCACCCTAGAAAATTTAGTGAGAAATACAAAGAGCATCAACCAGATAAATATGCAGATACCATTGAAAAGGTTAAAAGCAAAGGAAGTACACCAGCAGGGATGCATATCTCTATTTGTGTCAATGAAATCATAGAATTTCTTAAGATTCAACCAGGAGAAAAGGGGCTAGATGCAACCTTAGGCTATGGTGGACATGCTACTGCTATGCTTGAATGCTTACAAGGAACCGGTCATCTCTATGGTTTGGATGTTGATCCTATAGAAATTGTGAAAACAAGACAACGATTAGCAGATAAAGGCTATGGAAGTGAAATTCTAAGCATTATTCAGGAGAACTTTGCGAATATCGACAAGGTAGCAAGGGAACATGGTAAGTTTGACTTTCTATTAGCAGACTTAGGAGTATCTTCTATGCAAATCGATAATCCAGAACGAGGCTTCTCTTATAAAGTAGATGCTGTTTTAGATATGAGATTAAATCCTGACAAAGGGGCATCTGCTGCCGACAGATTAAAAGAAGTTACTTTAACGGAATTAGAAGGTATGTTACGTGAAAATGCAGATGAGCCATATGCAGCAGAAATAGCTAGAGCTATTATGAATCGTAATAAGAAGAGAAATTATATTGAGACAACCACAGATTTAAGAGAATTAATTACACAACTACTCTCCCACTTGCCTGAAAAGGAAAGAGCGTTCGCCATTAAAAAGACTTGTCAACGTACATTCCAAGCTTTAAGAATCGATGTAAATGGAGAATTTGAAGTATTAGAGGCATTCTTAGATAAGCTGCCAGATGTACTTGCACCAGGGGGCCGTGTAGCAATCTTGACCTTCCATTCAGGGGAAGACAGATTGGTGAAGAAGTCTTTTAAGCAATTTAGTAGAGAAGGAATTTATTCTGAGATTGCAAAGGATGTTATCTATCCTACTGCAGAAGAATGTAGAAATAATGGACGGGCAAGTTGCACCAAGATGCGCTGGGCTATCAAAGCATAGTCCAGTATCTTTATGCATAAAGGAAATGAGGACTGATGAAAAGAAATGTATATATTGCAAAGGATGAAATAACTATGTTGTATGCTAGAGAATCTGATCGAGCGTTTATCTACGAACAAAGTACAATGGATCCACAAATTGTTTTGTCCATGTTTGATGATCCAAGTGAGTTTCGCTGGGAAGAGTTCCGTGATGAAAAGGCCAAATTTTTTGATGAAACAGCTAGCATCTACAAGTATTTATTGATTGAGTATCAGCAAGAAATTGTAGGGGTATTCTATCATACCTGCCATTTAGCACCTATTAAGAATGTAGAATTTCATATCTGGTTCTTTTCTAATAAGTTTACAGGAAAAGGACTTGGAACTAGAGTGGTTTCTATGATGAAGGATTATATTCATAGTACCTACGGAATCACTTGCTTTATGATGCGCCCTTGGATCAAGAATCCTCGTGCTATTCATACTTATGAAAAATGCGGATTTGTGGTTCAAAAAGATTTTGAATTGAGCAAGTATTTCACACAGGAAGAAATTGAGCTCTATGGATATGGCGCATATTCTGTTGAAGAAACGGTAAATATGATAGCTCTTATTTAAAGCAATCATAGATTGTGAAAATTAGAAAACTTTGATACAATAATAATAACAAACAAGTACTATCCTGCAATTTTCAATTAATGAAGGGAGCTACAATGAATACTTATTTAGAAGGGAACCAAATTGTTCTGTTATGTTCCAAAGCTCTAAGATATTATGATGAACGTTTAGTAAGCCACGGAGAACGTGTGGCTTATATAGCATGTAAAATTATGGAGGAACTTAAGATTACTGATTCTTTAAATCAAGAAGAATTGTATCTAGCTAGTATTTTTCATGATATAGGCGCTTATAAGACAGAGGACATTAATAATTTGTTGAAATTTGAAACTGCTGATGTACATGCACATTCCGTGTATGGATATTTATTTACTAAATATCTTACACCACTTTCCAACACAAGCGAGGCTATCCTATATCATCACACTCCTATTTCACACCTTGAGTCCCTAGCCTCTCCTAATATTCACTATACACAGTTAATTAACTTAGCTGATAGAATTGATATTGGTTTGATAAAAGGATACTCATTAGAAGTAATTTGTGAAAAGGCTAAGAACTCTCTACATATTGGCGATCAGTATCTTTCTGCTTTTGAAAGCTTGTTAAAAAAGGGATTTATGGAAGAACTGAGTAAACCAAGTAAGATAATGCAATGGTCTCATTCTATGGTTTCAATGCTACATTTAAGCAAAGAGGATATGGATCACTATTTAGAAATGATTATATATTCTATGGAGTTTAAAAGCCCTGTTACCATGTTGCATTCAGTGAACACTACTACGATTAGTGTCTTTCTTGGAGAGCAAATGAACTTATCAGAATCTACGTTAGAAAAGTTATACTATGCTGCACTGGTTCATGATATAGGCAAAATTGCAATTCCTGAGTCTATTTTAGAATTCAAAGGAAAACTAGATGATGCCAATATGAAGATTATGCGTACCCATGCTTCCTACACAGAGGAAATGCTAGAAGGTCTATTCCATCCAGAAATTGTATCTTACGCTATGAATCATCATGAGAAATTAGATGGAAGTGGCTATCCAAATGGACTTAGTGCAATGGATTTGAGTATTGAAATGCGAATCGTAGCGATTGCAGATATTACCAGTGCATTAATTAGCAAAAGAAGCTATAAGGAGAACTATGATTGGACACGTACCATATCTATACTCGAAGATATGGCAGGGAAGAACCAGCTAGACGCTCATATTGTTGATTTGCTTATCGGAAACATAGATAAATTACAAGAAATTTTAGATGTGAAATCAAAACCTGTAGAAGATGTTTATCACAAAATTTTCTCTGAATATGAAGATATCCTTGCAAGATGGAAAATGGAGGCTCTGTAATAGAGGCCTCCGTTTTCTTTTGCTTTCTTTACATGGATAGAAAAATTAATAAAAATATGAAACCTACTAGGAGTGGGACGCTAATAAACATAGCAATACAAAATTGCACAATATGTTTTGGTGTCCACCATCCATATAGATCTGTGATATACTTGTCCAATCGATTTGCCTCTTCTGCTCCGAAATTTCTTTCGATAAATGCTACATCATATTCAGGCTGCTTCATGGAATAGCTTATCGTATGTTTGATTTTTGCTATCATGGGTCTTACGTTTCCTGTTCTGTTTGTTTATTCTTTTCGTGTTTGATAATCTTTGTCGATTTCTGCTCTCCAGTCCTTCGAGAGTTGTTTGGTATTTCTCATACAGCTAATGGCCTCACTCATGATTTCATAATTTAATTCAGTACCTGCTGCATCGGCATGATAAGTAACGGCCATTTCTTTTGCGATTCCAAACTTCTCTGCTTCTCTACCAGCATCCATATTGGCGCCTAGGAAAATATACTCATATCCAAAGCGTTCTTTGGTAGAACTAATAAGAGAGGTTACCAACTTATAGTCAAAAAGTTGACTGGCATTTTCTAGACCATCTGTAGTAATAAAGAACATTACTTTCTCTGGGCGCTCTTTTTCTATGGTGTTTTCATAGGCATTCGTTGTCTTTTGGATGGTCTTTCCTATGGCATCTAATAAGGCAGTACTACCTCGTACATAAAACTCCTTATCTGTAATCTCTTTTACGCCGGATAAGTTGATTCTATCATGTAGGAGCTCATATTGGTCATCAAAGAGTACGGTTGTGATAACAGCCTCTCCTGCTTCCTTTTTCTGTTTCTCTAATAGGGAATTAAAGCCTCCAATGGTGTCTGCTTCTAGTCCTCTCATAGATCCACTTCGGTCTAAAATAAATATTAATTCTACAAAATCTTTTTTCATTCTTGGTTTCTCCTTGTGTTTTGATAAACCAAGAATAACATAATCTATTAGAACATAGGTCGCATGGAAAGCGACAAAATAAAAGACTTAATTTTGTGACTGATCCCGCCTTGCCTCTCTAGCTGCCATAGCAGCAAAGGCTGTGATTAGGGGCAAATACTTCTCTTCTCTGACTTGTAGTACGAAGTTATCAAATACTATGTTATGGGCGGTGAAATTAAAGCGATCCGCGATTGTGGCAATGATAGTCCCATTTCGTTTCACCGTATAATTTATCCCTACTTTGTCGTTGATACTCTTCATTTCAAATTTACCATCAGGGGTATCCATTAGGAATTGATCAAACATCAAATTTACCTTCTGCTTGAAGGATGCATAAGGCTTTCCGTTGAGATAGAAATCGTAATGATCTGTCATATGTAGTAGCCTTTTTGTTATTTTAAGTATTTCTTCCCCTGTTCTTAGATCCCTTAGGTGAAAGGTCTTTAATGGGTAAGTAGCTTCTATCTCATAAATTGGATTTCCATCAAAGTCTCTTAGATAAAAGGCTTGTCCACTGAGTTTGAAATCTTCGTCAAAGCGATAGATTTTCCCTGCCGTACTATTGGAATTAAAGTTTGTGATACGTCCTGTTTGGCAAAATTCTTGTAATACCACAAAGATATCATCTAAGGCACTATGGGCTAGAAAGGAGTAAGAAATGATATCTTCATCCGACAGGAAGTTAGGATTCTTTTCTCTAGGGTTCAATCTCCAAAGTTCTTCGTCAGGTCCAGCTATCCAGCCAGCAGTACTTTCGCTTAAATAGAAACTTCCTAGCATCTTATGCAAATATAAAATACTTCCCTCTTCAGTAGGACCAAAGATCAAGCACTTATGCTTGATCGTAGTGATCTTGCCAAGCCAAGGGGTTCCTAAGGTGGTATCCTGATCTTTAAACGCTTGGTAGAAATCGTTAATGCTAATATTTCTACTATTACTCATTTTGCGAACGGAACTTACGGATTCATTGTATGCTTTATCACTAGACATTAGAAACATTACGACTCCTGCTATCATGATTAGAGTGCCTAGAATCATAATGGGTACTTCTAATGCTGTTTCATATCCAACAAAAAAAATAAAAATAGAGAATAGAAAAATAATACTTCCAAAAAATTTCATTAAAAATTGTTTCATAAGGTTTGGGTCTCCTTTTTAATATTTTGCTTCTGATCTATAGGGCTTTTCACATAGACCAAAAGTCGTAATATCATACGAATACAAATCCAAAGTAGGACTGGTAGCATCGTAAGAAATATTTCTGGTAAAATGGTGAACACAACTAAGGCTACCAGAAACCCTAATATGGTCTCGCAAAATACTAAATAGATCATAACGATATGTACGATCACTTCAAATATAACAGCCAATAGATAGAGGATGCGATTCTTTAATAACAGAGAAATCCAAGCAAAGATATTTGCAGCTACGGCTAAATGCCATCCTAGGGCATAGGGGGCTATGCGCTGATAAGGGTTACTTAGAAGATCTGCATCTCCATAGAAAAAGTATAAGGCACTGGTAAGAATTGCTAGTAGGAATGGTAATGTTCATAGGTTACTCTCTTTCATGCTGAAATGTTTAGATTGCTTATCCGATGATATTTTGATCAAATGCAAATAAGGTTTCATTTACTTCATAAATATTGTAAATACCTTGTTGTATCAAGTATTCTACTATGAGGTCGAATTTGCTACTTCTAGACAGGGCAAATCCTGCAGTTATAAGAAAGTCTTTGGTTTCGTCTAAGCTGAGTTCTAGGGCAAAACAAAAGGCAAGGACGGTAGTTTTACTTGGCGTATAGTCCTTGTTACTTCGAATCTTAGAAAATAGCTTACGATCGATATTGGCTCTCTTGTAGATTTCAACGTCCGATTTACCTCTAATATCGATTAGTTTTAATAGTCTCTCAGAAAAGGTATCGTCTAGCTTGGTCAATAAATGATCCAAGGAATGTGTGGCTACTGGTAAAGTAGGTAATTCTTCCTCCATCAAAAAGACAGATTCAAGTTCTTGCTCTTGGTATCTAGACCTACTCCTGCGATAGATACTATGCTCTTCCACATAGTGATCATCAATATATTGTGATACTTCTTGATAAAGTTTCGATGAGATAGAAAAAGAGTCTGAATCAAAAACAACGAGATAGATATCCATATCATGAGTAGATAAAAATCTTTCGATGGTGTCTGTTGCAATCCGTAGAGCTAGTTCCTTAGGGAATTGATATATTCCCGTAGAAATAAGAGGAAATGCAATACTTTTAAATTGATATTCTAGGGCAAGTTCTAGGGAACTTTGATAACAACTTTTAAGGAGCTCTTCCTCTTGATGGAGGTCATCCTTCCAGATAGGGCCTACGGTATGTATCACATAAGAACAAGGTAGTTGATAAGCTTTTGTGATCTTGGCTTGTCCTGTTTCACAGCCGTGTAAACTTATGCATTCTTGCAAGAGTTCCTCTCCTGCTGCCTTGTGGATGGCACCATCAACGCCACCACCACCTAGTAAGGAGTGTTTTGCAGCATTGACAATGGCATCAGTATTCATTTTGGTGATGTCTTCACGGATTAGGGTTAGTGGCATGAGAAGTCCTCCAGAGGGGGCCTTATATATTTATATTAATTTGACTCTCTTCTAACTTTTCTTTTACGGCCCAAATTGCTTTCGCTTTTAATTTACTCATTTGTTTAATTCCATTACAATAATCGATAGCATATTTTATATTGGATTCGTCATTATAATTTATTACTTTTTGCTCTAATCCTATATCCATTAGTTTTTTCCATTGTGTAGAACCTATATTGAATATTTGAATTTCTATTGTAAGGTTATTTGTTAGTTTTTGCTCTTTTTTTGCTTGAACACGTTCTCCTCTAATTTCGTCCT
>CAYJHO010000109.1:0-7552 GCA_964369945.1 uncultured Lachnospiraceae bacterium | reverse complement strand
ATGTATATTATGTTATACGGTGCTTATCTAGGTTGTTATATAAATGATGAAATATAAAAAAAGTACAAATTTATCTAAATTTTAAGCAAGCTTTCTTTTGTTGTTTTCTATATAATTTACATATAGAAACAACGAATGGAGGCTATTTTTATATGAAAGATAATGTGATTTATCCAAGAGGATGGCTACATAAAGAAATGAAAAGAGATTTACAAGGATTTGTAGGAAACTTGGATAGAATCGTACCGGACATATTAGTCAATGATGATATTTATGTAAAAGACAGATTGACTAACAGAGTCAAAACGAAAGATGTGGGAGCTATTGCGCAAGATGCAGATTGGGAAGTGCAATATCTTTGGTGGAATAGTGAGAGTTTTTCTAATTGGCTAGACGGTTTTGTTAGGAATGCGTTTTTGTTAGAAGACGCCGAAAAAATGGAGAGAGCTAAGGCGCTTATTTATCATATATTAGACTCTCAAGATGAAGATGGATACCTTGGGATTTACGATGAGGACTTGCGCTATTCTTTCCAGTCAGAAAATGGAGAATTGTGGGCACAGGCAACCTTCTTTCGTGCAGCGTTATCATATTATAAATTGAGTGGTGAAACGATTGTTTTGGAAAAGATTAGTAAAGCAGTCAATAAAACTATGGAGTCTTACAAACAAGGTGTGTCAAGGCCGTTTAGCTTAGAAAATGATTATGCAGGAGCTTGTCATGGACTTATGTTTGTAGATATTTGCTATAGTTTATATGGTTTTACTGGGGAGAGTCGTTTTATTGACTATGCTACATGGCTTTATGACGAATATAGTCAAAACGAACTCAGTGAACAAGATATTAGAATCTGTAAATTGGAGAATTTTGACTATAGTTTCTATGGGCACGGTCCACATATTTATGAACATTTTCGTGCCTTGTTACTTGCCAACCTAGGAAAAGAAGGAAGTTATGAATCCTTGGTTCAATCGTATTTGCACAAATTATTCTTTGCTACCACACCTTCAGGTGGACCAATAGGAGATGAATGGGTGTTCCACAGAACCGCTAATGCCACAACAACGGGCTATGAGTATTGTTCATTACAAGAATTACTTCATTCTTATGGTTTGTTGTTAGATTTAAAGCAGGACGGAAAAATCGCAGATAAAATGGAATGGCTCTGTTACAATGCAGCTTTTGGAGCAAGGCATCCAGAGAAGAGCCAGATTGCCTATTGTCAAAGAGATAATGCTTATAAAATGTATGGAAAAGAACCAGAGGGCAAGGTGGGGGAGAATACAAGGTATAAATATTCTGTTGCACATCAAGATGCAGCTGTGTGCTGTGTACCTAACGCAGGTCGTATTTTAAGCTATTTTCTAGACTATGCTTATAGGGAATATGAGCAGGGAATGAAAATTGACTTTTATGTACCTTCTGTGTTAAATAAAGTGGTAAATGGTGTAGAGTTAAAGATAGAACAAGAAACGGATTATCCATTTCGTTTATCCAGTAGATTTCTGGTAAGCGCCTCTGGAGAAGTGAGCCTATTATTTAGAAAACCAGCTTGGGCAAAAGGAATGACAGTTCATTGCAGTGGGGCAATGGTGGAAGACTTAGGAGCTTATATGCGGGTAACAAAGCACTGGAAGGAAGATGAAGTGATCGTATCCTTTGAGGCAGAGGTAATAGAGCATTTGGATTTTGTTGGGGATGTTTATTACAGTTATGGAGCCTTGGTTTATGGGGCGAAAATAGAGGAGTGCTACGAAGCAGGAAGAAACTATGGTGTGTTAGAGGCGGATAGCTTGTATCTTCCAAAAGATGATAGTTATACCAATTGGAAGGTGATTTCTACTACAAAAGAACAGTTTAACTTTGAGTGCCAAGGGGAGAACTATCAAAACCCTAGTGTGCTCAGCAGTGTGATAGAAGTGAACGGGGAGCAAAAGAGAGTGGAATTTTATCCGATGGGTAGCCTGATTCTTCGTAAAGTAACTTTTGAGAGGACTTAGAATAAAGAGGAGAGCTATTGATGGATGTAAGAGAAGAGTTGGATTTGACCTATCGGGAAGAAGAAAATCTTGATTGGGCATATAAAGACAAGGAAGAGGGGTATTCCTTCTTTGCCAATCATATGAATGGAGCAGTGGTGAGTTTGCACTGTCATAAACATTTTGAACTATTTTATCTAGTGTCTGGACAAGCTAATGTGCAGTTGGAACATCAAAGTTATGAAATGAAAGAGGGAGATATTGTCTATGTAGCTCCTTATCAAAGGCATCGAATTCAATGCCTTGGCAAGAGTCGTTTCTTGGTGGTACAGTTTCAAGCATCGGTGATTGGCAAACGCTATGAGCATATTATGAGGATACCTTATTTTATTAAGTTAATGATGGAAGAAGCAGCGGTCAGTCAGTGTATTGAAGGCAATAATGAGCTAGGAACCTTGTTTGAAGCTGTAGAAACTATGATACTAAAGGAAGAAGTGGGAAAAGAAATTGGCAGTAAATCCATACTGCTAGCACTGGTCCATGCTTTGGTAAAACTGGAACTTTTGAACTTAGACTATCTAGATCAAATGCTTCAAAGTCAAACCGATAAAATGATGGAAGTCTTACGCTATGTGCAAGAGCATATCGAGAAAGAGATAACGGAAGAAGAAGTGGCTCACATGTTAGGTTATAATACTAGTTATTTCTCCCAATTATTTAAAAGAAATATGAAAATTAATTTTTCGACTTACCTACTTTATTACAAAGTAAGCGAGGCGGAGAAAATGTTGATAGAAACCAATCAAAGTGTAACAGAAATAGCTTTGGCATTGGGATTTAATAGTTTATCCTATTTTAATCGGGTGTTTAAGAAAAAGCATAAAATGGCACCAAGTCAGTATAGAAAGAAATATTTATGAGCTCTCGGAATCTTTGTAAGGATTCAAAAGTTCATAAGGAATAGGTGGGGGACAGAGCCCCCTAAGGAAGATCTAAAGTCCTAAAATCAAGGGCTCTAGATTCCGAGAGTGTATGCGTTAGAATGGAGGAAAGGGTGAAAAATAAATTTGATAATCTGATTTTTCACCCCAAGTGTTTGTGCCGATGCGTCACAAACACCATGATCGCAGAGCTGAATTTAAGATTCAGCTTGCGTACCGATTCAAAAATCGCATCGGTATGGAGGAAAATATGAATAGTTATGAAAGAGTGATGAATCGCTTTGAAGGAAAAGAAGTGGACAAGGTACCAAATTTAAATATTATTATGGGCTATGGAGCGCAACTGGTGGGTTATACCTATAAAGAGTATGCTAGTGATTATAGAAAACTAGTGGAAGCAAATCTATATTGTTGTGAGCATTTTGGAATCGATGCAGTAAGTTGCATTTCGGATCCTATGCGTGAGGCAGAAGCTATGGGAGCTACAGTGACTATGCCTGAAGATGACGTTCCATATTGTAAAGAGCATTTCTTAAAAGATTATGATATGGTAAAGGATATTAAGATTGTGGATCCTATGGATAGCCCTCGTACCGCAGATCGAGTGAATGCTGTAAAACTATATGCAGAAAAGGTAAAGGGGATTTATCCTATTATCGGTTGGGTAGAAGGCGTTTTAGCAGAGTCAGCAGACTTAAGAGGGCTTAGTGAGATATTGATGGATTTAATGGAAGATCCTGATGAAGTTGTTACTTTGTTCGACAAGGTATATGAGCAACAATTTTTATTTGCAAAAGCACAGGTGGAAGCGGGTGCAGATATTATCGGGATAGGAAATGCAGCGGCATCCTTAGTAGGACCAAGTTTGTATGAAGAGTATATTATGGAATACGACAGAAAATTAGTAGCTGCGATTCAAGCCTTAGGCGCAAAAACTAAATTACATATCTGTGGTGATATTACACCATTATTGGATAGTATCAAAGTAATAAATCCTGATATGGTAGATGTGGATTGGATGGTAGATTTAAAGACGGTAGTGGAAGCATTTAAGGGGACTCATATCTGTGCATCTGGTAATTTAGATCCAGTGAGCGTTTTTCTACAAGGTAGCGTAGAGGAAGTTGAGGCAGAAACAAGAAAATGTTTGGACATAGCAGATGAAAAAACATTTCTTGCAGGAGGTTGTGAGATTCCAAAATCTACACCTAGAGAAAATATGATTGCAATGAACCAAGTACTGTTTTTATAGAAAAGTTGATTTATAAACAGTTGAATGTATAATTCTAAGGAATTTCTTTCATACTAGGAATATTAAGGTGGGAAAGGAGTTTGTTATGGATAAGAATGCAGAATTATTAAACTATGTGTATCAAAATGCACAGATGGGAATTGAAACCATCGGCCAGATTTGTGAAATGTTAAAAGAGGATGAATTTAAGAAGCTTTTAAAGGATCAACACAAAGAGTACAAAGATTTAGGTGGAAGAGCCAAGTTGTTGTTAAGTGAAAACGGTTATGATGAAAAGAGCATTGGGGAGTTTGCAAAGTTATCATCCTATGTTATGATTAATATGCAAACCATAAGGGATAAAAGCAATTCACATATTGCAGATATGCTGATTAAGGGAAGTAATATGGGGATTGTAGAAGGTACCAAGCGTTTGCATGAGTATGAAGATTCTTGTAAAGAAGAGGCTGTTTCCCTTATGAAAGAACTAGTTAAGGTGGAAGAAAGCAATCTAGAAAATTTAAAAAAGTATTTATAAACTTTAGGGATGGTTTTGTTAACAAGGCCATCCCTTTGTAGAAGGGTGGGGTTAAAATGATTATTGATGCACATATACATATGGGAGAGTTGTTTGGAATGAAAAGGATTAGCATGACTACAGATATGATAGATGAGTCTATGGAAAAGTACAAGATTGACTATGTGATTATGTCTAATGGAAGTGGTGCTGAAGTAGATGGAAATCAAGAGCTTTTAGAAGAATGTAATCAGAAAAATCAATTGGTGTGTAATGAAGAGGCAATTGCATATGCAAGAAGTAGAATGGGGAAGGTTGGAGTGCTTTTGTGGGCGAGACCACGATTAGAAGGTTGTGATGAAGAATTTGAAGCTTTGCTTTCTGAAAACTTAGATGTAGTAAAGGGAATAAAAATTCATCCGTATCATTCGAAAATGGAATTCGATGCCCCTGAAATGAAGCCTTATTTGAAGTTGTGTGAAAAGTACGATTTGCCATGTTTGGTTCACTCGGCTGTTAGTTACTCTACCCCAGATGTGATATACGAAGTTGCAAAGGAATTTCCGAAGGTGAAAATTGTAATGGCACATATGGGCTTAGGAACCAACAATGAGCGCGCCATAGAGTTGATTGCAAAACAAGATAACCTATATGGGGATACCGCTTGGGTAAAGTTTGAAACAGCTTGTAAAGCCATTGAACTTTGTGGAGAAGACAAAATCTTATTTGGTACAGATTCTCCGATTGATGGCGTGGATACTTATGGAAAAGAAGATTTCTATGTACCATACTTTAAACAGGGGCCACTATCAAAAGAAGCGTATGAAAAGCTTATGTTTCGAAATGCCATCCAAGTTTATAACATTTCACAATTCGAGAAGTGAAAACGTAACAAAGTCGAAAGTTTCAACTTGATTAAGTTGCAAAACAAGGAAGTCTAAATCCTCTTTTGAAGATTCAGACTTCCTTTGATAGTTCCATATATTCTAGTTGGTGGTATCCGTTCTTAAAGTAAGATTTAAGGGCGGATTCATTGTTCTTCTCAGCTTCTAAGCGAAAGCGAACAGCCAAGTCTTTGTAGGTAGTTTCTAAAAAGCTAAAAAGCTCTTTTAATAAGCCCTTTCCTCTATATTCAGGAATAAAGTAAATATCTTCAATCCAGATACAAACTCCACCATATTCAGTAGAATAACTTTTAGCAGCCATAGAGTAACCAATTAAAACATGGTCTTCTTCCATAACAAAACCTTCAATAAAAGGTAAGTCACTGATACAATCCTCAATGTCTTTTTGTAGTATCTCATCGCTGGCTTTTACTAGAACGGCTGGGGAGTGGTAGAAAACCTTCATCATGTCTAGTACAGTTTCTTTATCTTTTTCTTCCATAAGTCTAATTTTCATTGTAGTATTCTCTCTTTTCTAAGGTTTTACATTATGAAAAGTATAGCATAAGCTTGCAAGAAATGTAAGTAGTATGTTAACATCAAATTAGAATGAATAGAAAAGAGATGGATATGAGCATAGAACAAAGTTTTCAAGACTTCGGCTTAGACGAAGCAATATTAGAGACCTTAGGGATTTTAGGGATGCTTACCCCTACACAGATACAAGTAGAAGTGATTCCAAAGTTATTAGAGGGAAGAGATGTCATAGCAAAAAGTGAAACTGGTAGTGGAAAGACTGCTGCCTTTGGGATTCCTATGTGCCAATTGGTATCTTGGGAAGAACGATTACCACAGGTTTTGGTACTAGAGCCAACTAGAGAGTTGACCTTGCAGGTAAAACAGGAGCTATTCTACATTGGTAGAACCAAACGCTTAAAAGTGGCGGATGTATTTGGGGGATTTCCTATCGATAAACAACTCCAAACCTTAAAGCAAAAGAATCATATTGTGGTAGGAACTCCAGGTAGAGTGGAAGACCATATTAGAAGGGGGAGCTTGAAATTAGAAAAAATCCAGTACCTTATTATTGACGAAGCAGACTTGATGCTAGATATGGGCTTTATTCAAGAAGTAAAGCATATTGTGTCTTTGCTGCCAAAGCATATTGTGATTGGTTTATTTTCAGCAACCATCAATGAAAAAGTACAGGACTTATTAAAACATATCAATCGCAGTATGGATGAAGTAGATGTGAAAAGCGATGATAACGTGTTAGAGCGTATTACACAGAAAGTATATCAAGTAGACGCAGAGGAAAAGTACCAAAGTTTTCACCAACTATTTATGAAAGAAAATCCAGATAAAGCTATGATTTTTTGTGGGACAAGAGAGATGGTAGAAATTTTACATCGTAAGATGAAAAAAGAACAGATACGAGTGACCATGCTTCATGGAGAAATAGAACAAGGAGATCGGATTCGTGCCATTGAAGGCTTTAAGGAAAACCGCTATCGTTATTTAATTGCTACGGATGTGGCTTCTAGAGGTGTGGATGTACAAAATTTAAGCCATGTATTCAATTATGATTTTCCTACGGGAAGAGAAACCTATATGCATCGTATTGGAAGGACAGGGAGAAATGGAGCTACAGGAATCGCTGTAAGCTTGGTTTGTGAATCTGATAGACAAATGGCAGCTATGGTAGAGGTATATATGGGCATGGAACTTCCCTATTTTGAACTAATAGCAGCTACTGGAAAAGAAAAAGAAGCCTTTCTAAGAAAACAAAATGCCAAAGTGAAATTAGCTACCTCTAAAAATGCAAAATTTAAAAATACCATTACCAGACTAGCCATTGGTGGTGGGAAAAAGTCAAAGATGAGAGCGGTAGACATAGTAGGAACAATTTGTAATATTGAGGGAATGACAGCAGATGATATTGGCATGATTGATATAAGAGATAGCCTGACCTATGTTGAGATATTGAATAAAAAGGGTAG
>CAYJHO010000108.1:0-7574 GCA_964369945.1 uncultured Lachnospiraceae bacterium | reverse complement strand
CTTTTCGCACTTTTCGCATTTTAAATGAATAATACCCATACAACTTTCAGGATGAACATAATAATATACTGCCTCCGAGCGTCCCTTTTGGCTAAGTTTACATATTATTCCCTCTTCTTCCATATCCTTTAGATTCCGATAAATTGCACTAACGCTAATAGTCTCATCATTGAATTTCTTTACGATATCGGAAGCAGAGTAAAGATGATGTTCACTGTCTTTAAACAACTCTAAAAGTTTTTGTCGTTGTTCTGTTTGATATTTTCCCATGTTTGTATCCTTTTTTATCATAGAATGAATTTGCGAATCATTTGCAAATTCATTCTATGATAAAAAAATGCAATTGTCAATAGCAAAGTTAGTTTTATCTAACCTCTTTTTAGACTATGCAACACGAAATGCAACACAAAAAAATAAAAGCCCCTAAAATAGGGGCTTTAAATCTGCGGAAGATGGGACTTGAACCCACACGATCTACGACCACAAGATCCTTAGTCTTGCCTGTCTGCCAATTCCAGCACTTCCGCATCACATAGTGATTGCATGAATATTTTCACGCAAGTAATATTTTACTATGTAAGTGAACTGTTGTCAACTTCTTTATGTAAATTTTCTACTAACACCTTATGTAATCCAAAGGAATATAGGACAATTTCTTTTACCTTCTTGCCTAAGGCCTTTTCTAAGGCAAGTGTATAGTATTTCATTTGGATTCCATAACGAAGTCTCAGTTCTTCTATATCCGTAATGTAATCTGTCTTATAATCTACTAGTACAAGTTCTCCATCTTCTTCAAAGTAAGCATCTATCATACCTTGTACGAGAATCTGCTCTCCCTTTGGAAGTTTAGCATCTAATTCAAAGGCATCTACTCCTAAGAAAAAGCTTTTCTCCTTTTCTAATAAGCCTCCCTTACTTGCCTGCTCCATTCGCTGGCAAAGATCTGATTGAAAGAACTGCTGCAATGCATAGTGAGAGATACATTCCTTTTGCTTTCTGGTAATCCTCTTTTGGTCTACAAGAGCTTGCAAGCAAGCATCTTCGTTGCCGATATACTTGGCTCTTTCACTAAAGTTAATTGCTTCAAGCACTCTATGATAAGCAGTACCTCTTTGGGCTGCTGTTAACTTTTCTTCCTTTTCTTCTTGCTTCAACATAAAGTCCGGAACATAGCTTTCTCTCTCCTCATAGAGAATATGGCTTGGTTCCTCCTCTTGCAAAATTGCCCTACTTTTAATTTCTGAAACTGTAGTTTTATAGTAAAGTGCCTCTAGATTTTGATACGCATATCGATAAGCTAGAATAGCATCATACGGATTCTCTTTCTCTTCTTCTAGAACTTCATAGAGCTTTTCTCTTCCCATTTCTTTTCTTACCGTATCTACAATTTCTCCCTCCAACACTGCTTCCTTTGTGATTATCTTAATCTCTATTGGCAATTCAGGACTTCGTACCAAAAGGCACAGTTGCAAATAGGATTTGGCTGCAAGTAAATCAGATAACAAACAAGTTCCATCTGCTCTTAAGACTAGCTCGGATTCTCTTTCCATGGTTTCCCATGCTTTTTCCATATAGCCACATAAAATCAGTTTTTCTTTTGCCCTTGTCATGGCTACATAGAGAATTCTTTGCTCTTCTGCTAATATTTCCTGCTCCATTTTCAAGGCAATGGTATGCTTTCGCAAGGTTTTGTTTTTACTTCGTCTATTAATATTGATGTAGTCTAAACCTAAGCCCAAATCATTGTCTATTAGAATCATTTGTTGCTTATCTTTCATCTTGTAGTTCTGCCCCATTCCACAAACAAAAGTAATAGGAAACTCTAAGCCTTTTGATTTATGAATACTCATGACACGAACCACATTGGCATGTTCTACTAAACTGTTGGCTTCACCATAATCAATTTCTTGCTTTTTCATTTGTTCCATATAGGACAAAAATGCAAAAAGACCATGATAATTGGTTTTCCCAAAGTTAACTGCCTTTACCTGCAGTAACTCTACATTTGCTAATCTTTTCTCTCCATCAGGGAGCGCTAATACTTTTTCCTTATAGTAAGAATCAGCAAATATATTTCGCAACAATTCACTTACCGATAAATACTCCATCTGCCTTCTATAGATGCTAATCTTCTCTTGCAAGTTCGCTATCTTGCTTTTGATTTCCTCTTCTTCACCTACTTCTTGGTAATCTAGAAGTTTCTCATAGAAACTAGGCTCTAGTTCCTCTTCGTGTACACTATTCACCTTTACCTTGGCTAGTTGACTCTCTGTCATCTCACCAAAAACACTAGTACAAACAGCATACATAGAAAGATCCCAATGAGGATTTTCAATCACCTGAAGAAAATGTAATACCTGCTGCACTTCTAGAGCATCAAAATATCCGCTACCAGAAGTCATATAGAGAGGAATTCCCATCTGCTCAAACATAGACTTGTATACTGCTTCAAAATTACTTGGTGAGCGGAATAAAAGTACAATATCTCGATATTCGGCCTTTCGAAATCCACTACCATCCTCTTCTTGCACATAGCTTTCCTTTACTAAGTCCTGAATTCGCCTTGCTACCACATAAGCTTCCCATTCATCCGCCTTAAACTGCTCAGGTTTATCTCCATCTGCTAAGAGCAATTCCGTCTGCATCCCTGTGGCTTCTAGAAATGTTCCGCCTAAATGTAAGGCTGCATTATCATCATAGGAAATGCCACCTAGATCCTTTGTCATGGTTTTAGAAAAAATAGCATTTACACTGTCTAGCACTTCCTTTCTACTTCTAAAGTTTTTCTTTAGATCAATACGAACTGCTGCATCGCTTTCTACTTCATAGTCGTGATACTTATCCATAAATAATTCAGGCCTTGCCAAACGAAATTTATAGATACTTTGTTTCACATCTCCTACCATAAAGCGGTTTTCTTTTCCTTTTTCTTGCCTCGACACGGCAGAAACTAAATACTCTTGCACTAAGTTGCTATCTTGGTACTCATCTACCATAACCTCTTCAAACAAGTCTTGATAACTTTTCGCAATAGGACTATACTCTAATCCATCCTCTCCCTGCTTTAATAAAATTTGCAAAGCCATATGCTCCATATCATGGAAGTCAATGTAACCCTTTTTTCTCTTCTCTAAGTCTAAGCCTTCCATAAATTCTTGTACTAATGTGATTAACATTACTACTGCATTTTGGCAGGCTTTGTTTTCTTCCGCAATACTTTGTGGCGAAGAAGAGAAGAATTGTAAGGCTAAACTTTGAATATTTTTCTTTAACTGACTTCTCTTATCCTTGACCCATTCTCTTTTATCTAGATTTACAGATTCATCCTTTTTGGTGGATAAACGATCAAATTTCATATTGGCTAGAAAGGAGCCTAAACTCTCAAGACTCTCTTCTTTTAATAACGTTTCTAGAAACTGTGCTTCCTGCTCTAATAAATCAGCATACATATGGGGACCATCTGGCTTTGTGGCTACTTGATATAATACACGATAGGTCTCTAAATAAGATTCTAGCAAAGCTCTTACATGATTTCTCAGATATTCTCCAGCCTCTGTTTTCGTATAAGTATCTAAATCCTGAAAGGTATAATCTTGTTTTCTATCTTCTAACCACTTCTTTGGAAAAGGCATACTCATAGCCCTTTGATATAATTGTGTGATATAATCCTCTAAAGATTTCTCCCTTCCATTATGGCAAATAAACTCCACCATTTCTAGAAATTCCGCCTTAGCTTTCGTAAAATGTTCTTCTAATAAGTGATCCTTTACCCTTGTTGCCAATAACTTAATACTTGCTTCATCTGCAATAGTAAAGTCTGGTTCTAATTCTATGGCTTCAAAATGATTTCGAATCAAGTACAGGCAAAAGCTATGTATGGTGGTAATTTGTGCCTGGTGTACCAATAGGGCTTGCTTTTGCAAGTGCACGTTATCCCCTTCCACTTCAAGCTTCTTATCAATTGCTTTTGCTATCTTTTCTTTCATCCCAGCAGCTGCTGCATTGGTAAAGGTAACAACTAAGAGTCGGTCAATATCAATTGGATTGATAGGATCCATAATACGTTGAATGATACGCTCTACTAAAACAGCTGTTTTCCCACTACCTGCTGCTGCAGAAACCAAGATATTTTTGCTTCTTGTATCAATTACCTTTTGTTGATCATCCGTAAATTTAATTGCCATTAGATTCCTCCACTCCCTCTCTCATTTTCTCTAGACTCTCCTCTTCTGTCATAGAAGCTATGATACGCTTTTGATATCCTGTCAAACTTTCGTCAAAACCACAAATCCCACGGTAACTACAATAGGTACAAGCTTCCTCTAATTTCCCTTTTACATAAGGGCTCTTCTCAATATGTCCTTCTTGGATTTCTTCTCCCATTTGAGCTAATTTCTTTCTAGCAAAATCTCGCATCAACTGAAAGTCCTCTTCCCTGCAAACTTTAGAATTAGAAGAAAAGCTCCCATCCTTTTTATAAGAGACTGGTATCATATTCGAACTCGTTTCCATTTCCCTATCCAATAGGCGAATTACGGTTTCTTCTCCATTCACCATGCCTTCATACTTATGTTCTTTTAGTAGGGTATCTGCTAAGCTTTCAAAATCTTCTTCTCCATCCATACTTACCACAGGGTCAGCAACTTTATAATAAAACATAGCGGCAGGCTTTAATGTTTTGGTAGCAGAACGATTCGATATCATTTTGATTGCACTATCCAAATATACAATCAACTGCATTTGCAGACCTGCATACATACTATCTAGCTGCAACTTTTTATTCCCTGATTTATAATCAATAATTTTCACATAAACATCATCATCTAGTTCCGCAGTATCGATTCGATCAATTCTTCCTCTAAGACGCATCAATAACTCCGAGCTAGCATTCCAAGTACAATCTACATCAAAGGCTAACTCGCTACCATAGAGTTGAAACTCACCACTTTTCATATGGGTTTGTAATACTGAAATACTTCTTTGCAAGATTCTACCTGCTCTTACTAATGCATAGCCATTTCGCGCCTTATCCAAAAACAATTCATCCTTATACTGCTCTCTTACCTGCTCTAGCATGGCACCAATTTTATCTTCTGCATAGTCTTTGGTAAAATCACTCCAACTCAGACCATCCTTCTTAAGTCCCTTACTAAAATCAGCTAAGATATCATGAAATATACTTCCTAAATCTGCAGATTCTAAGACAAACTCTGAAGTTTCCTTTAATTTCATTCCATATTTCAAGAAATGGGCATAGGGACAACTTGCATATTGCTCTAGACGGCTGATACTTCCATATAGAACTGCCCCATAAAGCTCTTTTGCTAAGCTCTGATCAATAAGTTCATTTCCCCCTCGTATAAAGGCTCGCTCTATCAAGGACTCTACAAACTCTGCTCCCTCTGCCTTTTTCATAGCTTGCATTCGCTGAAATAATGGCTCAACTTGTTCTAAAGAACCAGCTATATATTGTCGCAATAACTCAGGAATTTCTAGAGAAAGTTCTGAACTGTGTTCCACCTCTAAGTCCTCTTCTAAGCGACTAAGCTCTATCTTAGGAAATAGTTGCCTTACAAGACCTATAAAATAGGATGGTTTCATCGCCTTTTCTTCATGATCTACTAAGGCATAGCTTAAACAAAGTTTCTTGGATGCCTTGGTCAGCTGTTGGTAGAGATAGAATTGTTGCCTATATTGTAATTGTCTCTTAGTTGGTGCTAATTCCATCCCAAGACTCACTAGATATTCTCTATCGATATCAGAAATCATACCACCTTTGGTATTTTGTCCTGGTATATTAACATCATTGACCCCTACCACAAATAACACCTTGCACTTAGAAATCCTGGTTCTCTCCATATCACCAATCACAATTTGATCCGCCTTAGCAGGCACTAAACCTACTTGTAATTCTTCAAATCCAGCAATTAAAATCTGGGAAAAGACTTCCCTCTCCACAGGTTCTTCTCCTAATAACATCACCATTTGATTACAGAGCATCGCCACTTTCTTATAGATTTGCAAATATTCTTTGGCACGATAAACTTCTCCTATTTCTTCAAAATATCTTGCATAGGATTCCATTTTCTCTTCTAAGTTTCTATTTACTAGAAATTGATATAAGGTGGTAGCATAGTCAAGAACGGTCACTTCCTGATCAAAAATATCTACTTCCCTTAGAAACTTCTCTCGTATCTCATTGATATAAACTAAATCAAATTGCTTCGCCTTTCGCATAAAAGGCTTGGAAAAAGAGCGTAAGGATCTTATCGAAGTCTCACTCAAATAACGGGATAATAAATCTGCCTCTTCTAAACTAACGGAGGATAAGCCACTTCTCAAGTATCGCATAATAGAAGCATAGTCAAAATCTCTTTCATATAATTCAAACAGCCCTTGTATCATTTCCACCATTGGATTTAACAAAATTTTGGATGCTGTATCAACAAAATATGGAATTTCCATCTTTTGAAATGCCTCTTCTAGTTCTTCTCTATAGGCATCTACACTTCCACAAATAATTGCCAGCTCCCTATACTGATACCCTTCAAGTCGTACCATTTTCTTGATTTTTCTAGCTAGCATTTTGCATTCACTTCGAATACTCTTAGCTTCCCCTATTTCTATATTGCCCACCAAGGAACTTGGAAGCTTTTTCCCTTTTCGAAATAAATGTTGCTCTAAATAATAAAGTTGTGGTGCTTCCCAAAATCTATGATTTTTGGTTTCACTCCATATATATGGATGAACCTCTATCTCATTTTCTTTCGCCAAACGTTCTACATCACGAATTGTTTTGGCACTAAGATGCCATAACTCATGCTCTCCTATTACTTCACTTGGATCCGTACCTATGGTAACTGCCATATAGCACTCTTTTGCTAATAAGAGCATTTCTCGAATCAAAGGCATTTGAACGGGAGTAAATCCCGTGAATCCATCAAAAAACACAGTACTATTTCTTACAAATTTACTGTCCCTTAATCGTTCTGCCAAGACAGGATAGATCGCTTCGCTGGTGTGATATGTTGCGTTTTTCTTTTCCAAAAAAGCTTGATACAAAGTTCGAATATCTTGAAACCTTCCCTGTAGTGCCCTTCTATCCTTTAGCTGGTCAATCAAGGAATCCATTGCTTGCATACTAATTCCATATTGTAACAGCTCAGAAATTACACTCTTCATTTCACTAATATAACCTTGCTTTTTCAATAATCTTCCAAGCATAGGAAGTTCTTCTTTCTTCTCCCCTGCAATCTTACGAATCAATAGGTTCTTCCCTGTATCATCTAAGGTAACACTATGGCTTTCCCCTAGTTCTTCCATCACACGGTGATACAGTCTACTAAAGCTTAATACGTCTATATTCAAAATAGCATTTCTCTTATGTAATGCTACCACTTCCTTTTGTATTTCCATGGTATATTGATCAGGCACCACAATCAAAAATTGTCGCTGTGGTTCTTCCATTGCCTGTGCTATGATCTGTTGATACATCATATAGCTCTTTCCACTACCACTTCCTCCTAATACAAACTTTAATCCCATGCTTCCCTCCACTCACTTTCATATACTCT
>CAYJHO010000107.1:5815-7623 GCA_964369945.1 uncultured Lachnospiraceae bacterium | reverse complement strand
CATTTTCTATTACTAAGGTTAAACTAACACATACAAAAGTTGCCCTATTAACAAAATTACATGTTAATAGGACAACCTTCATTTGATAGATCTTAAATCAATTTATACCTCTGATTCTACTTCTTCTTGTTTCTTTCCTTTTAAAATCATTAGCACAATTTGTACAATTACAATCAATGCAAATACTATGCTATATACATCGAATATAGTCATAAGCTTTGTAAAATCTTGTGTCAGTAATAATAAAATCACACTGATCATACCTGCTATCACAAGGATTGCGCTCGAAGCTCTTTGATTTCTTTCTTTTGTTTCTGTTTCTTCCTCGTCTTGTTCTTCGTCTCGTTTTCTCTTAACGGATAAGAAGAATACAATTGGCAATACCACAGAAATCAATGTCATAATTAAGTCGAATAAACTCCAACTTCCACCCCTAAGTGCTCCCAAAGGTGTAATGTTATCGGTTAAGATACTTTCTTCGCTTGAACTAGTTCCCTCTTCTTCCTCAGATTCTACCTCTACTTGTGAACTTTCTTCCATCTCTTCTTCAGATACACTTGAATCTAATTCTTCTGTAACTTCTTCCACTTCTTCATTTACTTCTGGTGTTTCTATCGAAGGAGTTGTTGGACTTGGTTCTGTTGGACTTGGTTCTGTTGGTTCACTAGGCTCTTCTGGAGTAATCGCTGGTGGCGCTGCTGTAATTTCTAACACTCCATTGATTACTTCAACCACGTAGTTAGGATTATTTGTAAGCTTTGCAGTAATTGCATATGCTCCAACACTTTCTCCTACTTCACGTGATAATACGTAATCTAAGGTATCATTTGCAAACAAACCAGCTACACTTGCCTTAAATGCTATATCTTCTTGTCCTTCTACCTTCGTAGTATTTTCAACAGTTAAAATTGCAGTTGCCGGTGTCACTCTTAAAGTAACGTTTTCGATATAGGCATCCACATAACCATATAAACTAACTTTTACATCAAAACTAAGTACACCTACATGTATCATGCTTGGCTTTTCACTTGTAAATGTAAGTCCACCATCTAATGAATATAAAAACGTTGCATCTGCTGTGCGATCTACTCCATCTGCTACCACTTTAAACATAGTTTCATTAGCTTCAAACGCAGTAGCATTATAGCTATGAGTTCTATTTGCACCGGTTGCTTCTACGTCTAAATTTCCATCTCCATCCATGTCTTCATCTGGATTGGTTACTTCACCTAAAATATCTTCGCTTACTTCTACGATATAGTCGCTAGTTTCTGCTGTGAAAACATAATTCGGATTTTCTACAAAAGTAAGTACTACTTGATCTGCGTGAGTTCCAATTACGGAAACTAAATCCTTTTCATTGGCTATTTCAATTGCAAAATTAAAGCTTTCCATATCTTTGGCTAATATTCCCGCCATTTCTAATTTCTCATTTGTGTAAAGTGCTACTTTATCCTCTGCACTTACTAGTTTTTGATAGGTGGTTACCAAATCATCAAAACTATAATTTACAATCCTCTTACTTACTACTAAGATTACATTTCTTGTCAATTCACCTTCGAAGTTCTTGTTAGTTACTGTAAAGCTAACTTCGGTGGTTCCTGCATCGGTTCTACTTGCTTCACGTTCTAATGTCACAATACTTCCTTCTGGAAGTAAAGCTTTTAACTCTTCTAGTGTATAGGTCAATGCTTCTCCATCGTATTCTTTTGTTTTACTCAAATCTTCTTGGCTTAGGTTTTCTTTCGCCCAAGTTTCCCAGTCTGCCTCTGTAATGCTTAAGCTTCCTGCTACCAACTTCACTTCGT
>CAYJHO010000107.1:1120-5715 GCA_964369945.1 uncultured Lachnospiraceae bacterium | reverse complement strand
CCTGATAACTGCTTTTCACTTCCATCGTATACATAGATGGCACTGTCTGCGGTTATGGTAATTGGTCTCTTACTTACCACTAAGATTACTTTTCCTGATAAGCTTCCTTCAAAGCTTTCGTTGCTTACAGTAAAGCTTACTTCGGTGGTTCCTGCATCGGTTCTACTTGCTTCTGTTTCTAAGGTTACGATACTTCCTTCTGGAAGTAAGGCTTCTAACTCTTCTACGGTATAAGTCAATGGGGTTCCATCGTATACCTTGTTCTTGGTCAACTCTTCTTGACTTGGTGCTACGGTTTCCCAGTCTGCCTCTGTAATGCTTAAGCTTCCTGCTACCAACTTCACTTCGTAGTTTTCTGTTACTTCCACTTCCCCTGCTAAGATACTTGCTGTTTCCACGTTGTGTGGGGTCGTTCCTACTTCACTTCTTCTTACTTCTGTTGTAGTTCCTGTCAGGCTATGACCTTCTAATAATCCACTGTTTGCTTCTCCTGCTACGCTGGTATCGGCACTTAGATCCAATCCTGATAACTGCTTTTCACTTCCATCGTATACATAGATGGCACTGTCTGCGGTTACGGTAATTGGTCTCTTGCCAATGGTCAATGTAGTCGTTACTACAATATCTGAACCATCTGCAGGATGCTTATAGGTAATTGTTACATCATAACTACCTGTATTGGTAGGTGCCGTTGTTGTCCCTTCTTCTGTGTCATCTCCTACTTTATCATAAGTAATGATAGGATCACCTAGTACTTCGTCTACCTCTGGTAGTTGAGTAAATGGTGCTTCCATTCCATCATAAATTTCTGTTTGAGACGATGCATCAATTTTGTATTCAATCGGTTTCCAAACTGCTACAAATTGATTATCTAATTCAGCAAAAGCTTCTTGCCCTGCTAAAATATTAAATAAATCTTGGCCAGGCTGATATGTTGCTGTTCCTTTAGGATTCCCATCTACAGCTCTTAGTGCCCAATGTCTAAATTCTTGTCCTACCGGTGCTGTAAAAGTATCTGCTGGTAAAGTCGTTGGATTGTTTTCCACATTCCCATCCGCTTTATTTCCAACCTGATACGTCACTTCTACAACTTCTCCACTTCCTTGTCCTGGATAATAAGAAATAGTATAAGTTTCTAAATCATAATAAACATGAAACGTTGTACTTCCATCTGTAGCGATTACTTTATATAAACTGTTGTTATTATTGTTTGGTGCTAATACATAATCCATATCATGATATCTGTATGTATCTTCTGCTTCTATTGTAACAATGGAATCTGCATTGCTTACCACTTGTGTATCTGCAAGACTATAACTTCCATCCGTATTTTCTACCCAAATATTATGAGTATATTCTCGTACAATTGGAGTATAAATAAATCTAACTTCTTTTTCACCTTCTGCTAAATTAATAGCTTTGCTATAAGCATCTACAACATATCCATTTTTATAGAGGTAATTTGCTATAACAGATGCTAAATTTGAACTGGCGCTAGTAGGTTCAAATAGGTTAATCCAAGTATCCCCTTCATAATAACCATAGTAAATTGTATAAATTTCATCATCAATGTTATACTCTAATACTACTTCATTTGAGCCAGCTACTATGGTATACATTTGACTAGCCGAATGATAGGAATTAGACGGCCAACCTTGTGACATTAGTTCACTAGAAAGTAGAGGACTAATTTCAACAATATCACCCACTGCTAGATGATATCTAGGACTTTCTGTATAGGTGTATACTAAGCCATCCGCATTCACATACCTATGAGTAACCGATAAAGTATTTTCTGTTTTTACACTCCACTTTGCATAAAGTGTAACATGGTCTGTAATAGTAGTTCCAAAAACATAAGGATTTGTCATCCATTCTGAACCACTCTTCTCGTACCAACCTGCAAATTCATACTGCTCATTCATAGGATTAGGATCTGCGATTGCCACAGTATTTGTTACTGCATCGTACTCTACTACGGTAACATCTAATCCATTATTTGGAACAAAACTTAGATAATGTACTGGGTTCTCTTCTTCCCAAACTGCAAAAATAGTTAAATCACTATTTGGCATAGTCCCAGTACTAAGATCTACCATTTGTTTTCCATAAGTATCATAGCTATATCCTACAAATCGGTAACCTTCTCTGACAGGATTTACTGGAACTGCTAAACGCTCAAGGCTTAATTCCTCTCCAAACATTACTGTTTGAGGTTCATATTCTGCTGCCCCTGTATAACGATAATCAATCGAAAACTCATATTGATTACGCGTATAATAGAAGTCATCACTAATACGACTGATATAGGTTAAACCATTGATTGGTTTGGGTGCATATAATCCTGAAGCTGCCAAGCCTGAATGTTCCTCACTCAAGACATATTGCTTCCCATTATTTTCTACTTTTACTACTGAACTATCCATAAGTTCTGTTTCTGTAGCTTCAAAATAATAACCTAAATTAACAGTTCCATAATAATATGCTTTCAAATAAAAGCCCATTAAGGTACCTGTTTTAGGAATCATCTCTTCCACCACTACTGTTACATGAGATTTTGGATTATAGGTGGTATCTGTTATTGATGTATCACCTTGTCTCCAAGTTTCGTAACCAGTAGAAAATTCTGCCGTTTTTGGTGATGCCCATAACTCGGAAATATCTTGTTCATATTTTGCTTCAAAAAGATATGGATCCGCATTGGTATATACCACCCCATTAAAGGTCATAGTCCCAGAGGTATGGGGTCTTAATCTAAAAGTATAAAGATTTCTTGTAAAGTAGACATTAATGATGGTACTTCCATCCGCTGCTATTTCGGTATCTGAACTATGATACACACCACTATATTTAGCATATTTTATATCGGATGGCTGATTAATCTCAATATCGGAAACCTTTGTCCCTGCCTTCGCAGTCAATTCTTGGGCTTCACTGTGATATTCAAACCACTCTAAATTAGCTAAAACCTGCTCGCTTGTAGTCTCTACACTTGGATTTGCATTGGCATCTTCTAACCAATATACCATCTTATAGTTAACTTCTGCACCTTCCCATTTAGCTATTAGTTCCATATCAGAACTAAGCATCATATCAGTGGCTTTTTCTTCGCCATGGAACCAACCTAAAAAGCTATATCCCTCTCTAACAGGAAGAAAATCTTCTAGATTGAGTGCCGTTCCATACTTTGCTGAAACAGGTTGTACATAGCTTCCACCTGCTGAATCAAAACTAAGATTTACAATGTTTCTCTTGTATGAAACACTTAACACTGTACTACCATCTGGTTCAACAATTTCTTGTACTGTTCCTGCTTGTGCAGTGAAGCCTATAATTGCATCCCCAGCTAACTTCGTTGCTGTAACCTTTGTATTAGGCATCGCTGCTAGTATTTCTGTTTTCGTTTCATCTACTACATAGCTTCCATCTAACGATTCAAAACTATGTTCTACTTTGTAAGGTACCGTACTAGCTTTGGTATATCTGACCACGTACTCTTTTGTTTCCGTGATCGTTCCTAGATCAATACTTAATTGATCTGGTGAATAATTTGGAACCGATGGGGACATAATAATTCCTAACTCTGTTCCTTTTGCAACCTGTGCTTGATAAGCTGGTGCTACTTCAGCATTGCTCTCATCAACATAACGAATGGTAATCGATGCTGAAGATGCTGATACATCTTCATATACTGCATATACCGTATATTGTGTTGGTATATATTCTGTATAATCGGCTGTCTTTGTTCCGTAATTTAATGAGCTTAATGCTACCTCTGCTCCATTCTCAGATAGTGACCAATGAGAGAAGCGTAATTGTATGCCCTCCTCTACTTTATCTCCTATCTGCCCTGGTGCTTCCACAGAATCACCTTCATAATAAGATACTCGGCCAGCATTATCTGCTGTTTCAAATAAAGTTGTTTCGCCATCTTTAAATGTAACAAACAACGATCTTTGATACTCTCCTGTATTAGTATCTACTCTTACGATAGGCACACCGAACATCTGTTGAATCTCTGCAACTAACTGCTCAGTCTCTGTTGTTTCTTGAGTCTCTTCTATTATTTCAGACTCTGTTGTTTCTTGAACTTCTTCTAAGACTTCAGTCTCTGTTATTTCCTGACTTTCTTCCAAAGTTTCAAGCTCTGTTGTCTCTTGAATTTCTTCCGATGTTTCAAACTCTGTTGTTTCTTGACTTTCTTCCGAAGTTTCAAGCTCTGTTGCTTCATGCGTTTCTTCGTCTTCGTTTACTTCTATGACCTCATTTGTAATGACTTCTGATCCATTTTCTGCAAAACTCTTCGTTGGTATATTTACTAACATTAGCGCTATTAGTAAAATACTTAGAAGTTTACGATACTTGTACGCAATCTTACCCATTTTAGTTCCTCCTTCTAAAATTTTAATGTGTAATCCAATTTCAATTTTGGACCACGAAGGAGATTATACTATTTCCTACTAGCAAACTAGTAGTAAACAGTAGCTTTTGGGTAGCATTTTAGTAGCAATTTTTTTGCCAATTTTTTTCAATTTTTTAAATGTCTTATTTTCTGTTCAATCATTGGTATCGTTTCTTCTGCCCATGAATATTGA
>CAYJHO010000107.1:0-1110 GCA_964369945.1 uncultured Lachnospiraceae bacterium | reverse complement strand
CATATAATATCCGTTATACTGCTGAATATAGTCTACATTTCCATTCATTATTTCATAATAATCACAAGTAACATTATTCGGTACCACTGATTTTAAATTATTTAAATTTTGTAAAATATAAGATATCCCATGCTCTTCTAGCACTTTTGTTAACTCTTTCATGGCTCTCCACACATAACTTTTCGTTACTGCGTCGTACTCTCTATCTTCCCATAAATAGCTAGATATCATGGAGGATGTCATCGATGCTCCTTTTTGATTTACTAAGAGTGCTAACATTTCTTTTGCTTTTGCATTCTTAATTGGTATCAACGTTCCACCCTTAAATAAATCAAAAATTCCAAATGTTTTAATAAACACATCCCCTTGCTTTTCTAGCTCTTTTGTCTTCACTGACTCAGATTGAACTATTTTACTAATTTTATTTATAATTCTCAAAAGATCTTCTTTTTCATAAGGCTTTAATAAATATCCGATAGCACCTAATTGAAATGCCCTTAATGCATACTCCTCATATCCTGTCACATATACAATTTCTATATCAGGTTGAATATTCAATAACCTTTTTCCTAATTCGATCCCTCTCATCACTGGCATTTCAATATCTAAAAATGCTACATCGAATTTTGCAGCACAAACGTAATCAATGGCATCCATAGGATTGGTACAACACTGTATTTTTTTGATACCTACTACATCCTTCACCATATATTTAAAATTTTGTATTGCTAAATTTTCATCGTCAACATATAGTATCCTCATCTATTCCTCCATGCAAATGGGCATTATAATTTCGATTCTAGTTCCTAGCTCAAGTTTTGACTCTACTTTTATCTCAGCCTGGCATGTTTCTTCTAACCTTTTCATAATATTATTTAATCCAATCGAATCCTTATTTCTTTCTTTCTCCACATCAAATCCTAGCCCATCATCTGTTATTTCTATATAAATTTTAGTTTCATCTCTTCTTGTGGAAATCAAAATAACCCCTCCACCTACTTTTTTTGAAATTCCATGCTTAATAGAATTTTCTATGAGAGGTTGCAAGGTAAGTGGTGGGACTTCAAAATCTGTAAATTCTAAATGGTACTCCATTATAATATCAGGAAA
>CAYJHO010000106.1:0-7795 GCA_964369945.1 uncultured Lachnospiraceae bacterium | reverse complement strand
TATGATATGCTTTTTGCAATATATTCCGCTACTCTAATTCCATCCATAGCGGCTGAAGTGATTCCACCTGCATAGCCTGCACCCTCTCCACAAGGATAAATTCCTGATATCCCTGCTTCTAAGTTCTCATTTCTATGAATTCTAATAGGTGAAGAAGTTCGACTCTCCACGGCTTCTAATAAAACATCATCCTTACTAAAACCTGGGATAATCTTCTTGAAATGCTCCATTCCTTCTACAAAGGCTTGGTTTATTTCCTCTGTGAAAATGCTTGTTAAATCTTCAAAACAATAATCTCCTTTGATGCAAGGGCTTAGATCTGATTCCTCGACTTTGGTCACTGTTTCTTTTCTCACTTTTGCTTTGAACTCACCATATCTTTGTATTGGGATTTTCCCTGACCCTAGCTGAAACACCTTTTCTTCTAGCCTTTCTTGAAACTCTATACCAGCTAACGGAGAATCCCCTCCAAAATCTTCTGGTGTAACCGATACAATAATTGCACTATTCGCATTTTTACTATCTCGTTTACTATAGCTCATACCATTCACAACGGTCCTTCCCTCTTGAGAAGAAGCATTTACAACATAACCGCCTGGACACATACAAAAGCTATATACCCCTCTATTAACACTTGTTTTTGCTGTTACTTTATAGGGAGCAGCTCCTAGAATTTCTTCCTCTTCTACCCCATACATGGCACGATTAATCAAGCTTTGTTTATGTTCTACACGAAATCCAACGGCGAAAGATTTCGCTTCCATAGCTATGCCTTTTTCATATAGCATCCGAAAACTATCTCTAGCACTATGCCCCAAAGCTAAGACTACATGATCACTACAAATTTTAGTTCCATCTTCTAGAATCACACCTTTTACCTGATCTTTATCTATCATAAGATCTGTTACTTTGCTTTCAAACCTTACTTCACCACCCATAGATAATATTGCATGTCGCATATTCTTTACAATTCCTACCAAGACGTCTGTACCGATATGTGGTTTGTTATCATATAGAATCTCTTCATTTGCACCAAATTCTACCAACGTGGAAAGAACCTGGTGATTTCTTCCATCTTTATCTTTTACTAGGGTATTCAGTTTCCCATCAGAAAAAGTTCCTGCCCCACCTTCTCCAAATTGAACATTACTCTCTACCTTTAATTCTCCTGTATTCCAAAAATGTTCTACATCCTTACATCGCTGTTCTACCTCTTTCCCTCTCTCTAATAAGAGCACTGGAAAACCGTGTTTGCTTAACATGTAGGCACAAAATAGTCCTGCAGGACCTGCTCCTACAATCACCATTTTTTGTTTTAATTCTTTTGTATTTCTATAAGGAAATTGATACTTCTCTCGCTTCGAAAGTCTAGCATCTTTACACTTACTTCTTTGTAGCACACGCTCTTCCTGATCCACCTTTACTTCTACTACATAACTGTAGCTAAGTTGTGGTTTTTTCCTTGCATCAATAGAGCGCTTGAGAATATGTAGTTCTTTTATATCAGCAGGATAAACTCCTAATAGCTTACTTACCTTTTTATATAGTTGCTCTTGGTTATGATTGATTGATATTGTAACTTGTGAAATTGTAATCATTGAATTCCACCTTTCTCTTCCATTATATATTTGCCACATAAGTATGCACTTGTCCATGCCCATTGAAGATTGTAACCTCCACAAAGTGCATCTACATCTAATAGTTCTCCTATGACATATATATTTTTGTAATTTTTTAACTCAAATTTATGGTTGATCGCTTCCATAGAAAGACCGCCTGCACAAACCTGTGCTCGCTCAAATCCCATGGTGTCTATAATTTCTACTTCCCATTCCTTTAACCATTTCACCATGTCCAGAAAACTTTCATCGCTTAGTTTACTTATACATTCCTCTCCAGAAAACCCTTTAAGAACGATGCAAAGATCTATTAATTTTTCGTGTAACAAACCTCGATAAAAATCATGCAATGTTTGGTTTATGTATCTTGCCCTTCTTGCCATCATATAAGTTATAAAATCTGTTTCTTCCATCTGAGGAAATAAATCTAGTGATACTACTACCTTTTCCTTCTTTGCTAAAGCTATGGAAGCAAAGCGGCTTACTTGAAACACAGGAATTCCTGAAATTCCATAATCTGTCAGCTGAAGTTCTCCCTCAGAGGATGCCCTACATATCCCTTCCACAAAAACCTTTGCACAGCCCTCTGTTCGTACTCCAGCCAATTTGCTAAAATAGTTTTCCTTTACCTTGAGCTGAACCAAGGCTGGAACTACCTGCTCCATTTCATATCCTAAGCGTTGTAATAAATAATAGCCTGTGCCATCAGATCCCGTACTTTTTACTGCTTGTCCTCCGCAAGCTAAGATAACTTGGTCAAAGTGGTACTCCTTTTTTTTACTTACTACGGCTACCTTATCTTCCTTTAAAGAAAAGACTTCGGATACTTTGTGTTCTAGGTAAATGTTTAAATGATGGGAATACCGCTCAATCCCATGACATAATACCTGAATCAAACTAGTAGCTTGTTCACTATAAGGATAATAATATCCTTGTTTTTCTTTATAATACAAGCCTAAGTCATGAAAAATCTCTAAGGTTTCAGGTAGACCAAATTCTTCTAAAAATATAGAAATATCCTTGGTTGTGCTACTAAAAAAGCACTGTGTATCCATCCTTTTATTGGTAAAGTTACACCTACCATTTCCTGTCATATATAATTTCTTTGCTAGCTTTTCTCCTCTTTCAAAAATCGTGACCTTGGCCCCTCTTTCTAAAAGAGCATAGGCAGCCATCAAACCAGAAGCACCGCCACCTATAATTGCTACATTATGTTCCATATCGTACCTTTCTAACTGGTATATGTTTCCAAAATCGAAAATAGTTTCTCCTCATTTTCCACATACTTACCCTCTTCTATTTCCTGCCTCTCCTTCTCAGAAAGTGCCGAAACAGAAATACCAGTCTTTAAATAAATCAAACCCGTTTCATTCTCATAAACCACAAGTTCTCCGTCTAATACCCGAAGAAGAAACAACATAGTTGTGGTTTCCTCTTGTATCAACTCTTCTGCAACTAAGGATTCACTTCTAACCTTGGAATCATCTACTAGTTGAGTCATTTCTTCTCTTATGGTTTCCTTGTAATATTCATCCAACTCAATGAACTGCTCTCCCTTTTTCATTTCTAAGGTATTATTTGCTTGAAACCAAAGTCCCACAACAAGAATTGCTACCAAGAGCCCTGCCCCTATGCTTATTAATTTTTTCATACTATCTACCTCTTCTATTTTTAAGGCTAGTATTTGGTAAAATTACTAATTTTATACCAATTATATTTTAAAAGCATAAATAAGGCCAAACAAGCTCGCCGCTAGAAGAATGAGAAGGGTAATCATACTTGCAATTGCTCCTATTGCAGTAAAAAGTGCGGTTCCTATAAGCCAGCTTAGTAGTACCAGTACAGCTCCTCCTACAAACATCATCAGCATTTTACTTTTCAGTCTATCCCAAAGGATAGGAACATTTATTTTTAATATAAATATTAAGACGAGTATATTGGTTCCCCCATATATTCCTGTTAGAATTCCTGTATGAATTCCGTTTAACTCCCAGCTTTCTCCCCAAATAACTTGTAGCAAGATAATTGGAACCAAGGCTATCATACTAGCTACTAGGATCCCATTAATAGCATGTCTTAATTTCAAGATCTTTTCTATATTAGAAATCAAACAATAGAAAAACACATATACACTACAGCTTAAAAACAAATTTTTCACAGCATCATCTGCACCTAAGCCCCACAAACCTGAAATAGCTGCAGATAAGGCAGTCACCATAGCTGTCATAAAAAAAGCAATCAATGTGCTAAACAATAAGGAAGATTCTACTTCTAACACAAATTCCTTCTTTAACCTTTTTTGCAAAAAATACAACATTCTAGATTCACTTTTTTGGAAAATTATTTTGGAAGCCATAATCAAAATACCGACAAAAGGTATCATCATTCCAAATAAATGCCCTACTAGCATATTTCCACTAGTAACATCTCTTAAACCCATATAGAAAACAATAATAGCAAGCATATATTTAAAGCAATCATTGATCGAAGTATGAATCATTCTTTTTGCAAGGATCAAAGCTGTTCTTCCAATATTTTGATGGAACCCCTCTCCTTTGCTAGAACTTTTAATATTTCTTATTTTATATAAACCTATCATAATGCAATTAGCTACAATTGTAAGTATTGCCCCTACTATGATACCTGTTACCATACTAAACGATGCATAGAACCAAGGCAATTTATCATCTAGTAACAAAATTCCTATCTGTTCACCATAAGACTTCCATGCCTCAAAAGAAAGTGCCATAATAAGTACGGAAAACACTGCTTGTACTACATAGGAAATGGTTACTATTTGTTCATCGAATTTTACCTGTAGAATCCCTCTAAGCAATTGCACCAAGGCCAAAACTGGCAATACTAAGATATATATTTGTAAATAAGATTGTGCATAATAGTCTTGATACTGCAAAAGCCATGTATTTGCTATGATTGCTAATATTCCCATTCCCACTAAACTTGCTGCCACACAGTAAACCGTGCTTGCAAACAGCAGATGTCGAAATGGAATTGATTGCTTTTTCTTATGATAATAATGTACCGATTGAAACATAACATCTGGAACTTTTCCTAGAAAAAGTTGGTACACTACTAGAAAGATCAAACTAGGTCCCATCATAAAAACTATCGTAATACTTTCTCCTAATCCATATAGAATCATCAGACCTACAAAAACGAAAGCTATCGAGAGATAGCTGGTATATTTTCTTTGTACTTTCATTCTTTCATCCATTGTGTATTCTACTCCCTGCTAATTTGTATCTCTTGCAAAACTTGTTCTTGCTTCTCTTCCATTTCTTTTGCTTCTTGATCTGTCATATGATCATAACCACACAGATGTAACATACTATGTACGATTAAAAAAGCAAATTCTCGCTTTTCACTATGACCATATTCCTTCGCCTGTTCTTGTAATTTAGGAACACTAATCACAATGTCTCCTAACATCAAATTGTCCGTATCAGGATCAACATAACACATAATATTTTCTTCTACACAAGAAAAATCTGCTGGTGATGGAAAATCTAAATTAGGAAAGGACAATACATCCGTTGTCTTTTCAATTCCTCTTTGTTCTAGATTTATTTCTTTCATGGTTTCATTGTCAACTAATGTAATCGTTACATCAAATTCATAGGGAATCCCCTCTAAATCTGCACTGGCTTCTATTGCTAATTTCGCCACTTCTTCTAGTGGAAAGTCAGCATTAAATTCTACTTCTTTTTCAAAAAAAATTGCCATGTTATCGTCCTTTTCTTCGCTCCACTCTGCCGCGTTCTCTTTTTTCTTTTGTTTTCTCTTGTTTTGATTCGTAATCATCATATGCTTTCACAATCTTTTGAACCAAAGGATGCCTTACAACATCTTTACTCGTCAGTTTGCAAAACTCTATATCATCAATACCATGCAAAATGCGCTCTGCCATGTCTAACCCACTTTTAGCATCTGGTGCTAAATCCTTTTGGCTTCCATCCCCAGTCACGATTACCTGAGATCCAAATCCTATTCTGGTTAAAAACATTTTCATCTGTGCTGGTGTAGTATTTTGTGCTTCATCAAGAATAATAAAAGCGTTGTCTAAGGTTCTACCTCTCATATAAGCTAGCGGTGCTACTTCTATCAATCCCTTTTCCATATTCTTTAAAAAGTTTTCAGCTCCCATAATTTGATATAACGCGTCATATAGTGGTCGTAAATATGGATCCACTTTACTTTGCATATCACCTGGTAAAAATCCTAATTTCTCACCTGCTTCTATTGCTGGTCTAGTTAGGATAATTCTACTTACCTCATTTGCCTTAAAGGCTTTTATTGCCATGGCCATAGCCAAATAGGTTTTCCCTGTACCAGCAGGCCCTAATCCAAATACAATCATTTTCTTTCTGATGGCTTCTACATATTTCTTCTGTCCTATTGTTTTAGGCTTAATAGGTTTTCCTGCCATGGTATAACAAATGAAATCTTCATCCATTTCCGCTAGCAGTTCTTCCTCATTCTCTTTTCCTAAGGTAATTGCATAATCTACATTTTGTTCTTCTATATCATTGCCGCGTTCATTCATTGCTAGCAATTGTTCTAACACACTTTTTGATTTCAAGACATTTGCTCTTTCACCTACAATTTTAATGGAGCCATCTCTATCTATAATAGTAACATCAAAGTCAGACTCTATCTTCTTAATGTGTGCATCTAAATACCCAAACACACTTTGCATTTGTTCTATGGAACAGTCTATGATACAAGTAAAATCATTCAGCATTATTTTCTCCATTCTCTTCTAGATAAGTGATCGCCCCTGACTCTACGCCAGGCATTAAAACTTCTAAGTTTCCCTGTAACACCCACTTATCCATAATTAAATCTATTGTAACATTTTTTTGAATAATTTGTACCCCTTTTTCTTCTAAACCTGTAATATTTTTTTCCAATTCTTCTAATAATACAGTTTCCGCCATGGTTTCATCGCGGTTTCTTTCTACTAATATATACTCTTTTTTACTATACTTTCCAAATCCTAAGTTCCAATCCCCTAAATCAACTCTACTCTGATATTGGTATGACAATTCATAATATACAAAATCATTTGCAAATATTTGAAGCGGATATATTTTATTTCCAGCTGTAAAAAAGCTCCCCTCCTCCACTCGTCCAGTATACTTCTTTTCCTCAAACACCGGATCCACTTGATAATGAATCGGTATATTAGTCTTTATCCATATATCAGCATCTGCCTCGTAGGTCTGAAATTCTTTCACGGTGCCATCTTCTAAATATACAGGGACTTTTCCATCCACAATAAGCTCTCCTTGTACAACAGGATCCCCCGCTTTTTTCATTGAAATTCCATTTCTTACAAAAACAGAATACAATATACCATCTACCGTTGCATACAAACTACTTCCTTCTATGAAAACTTCCTCTTCCTTCACTTGTTCTGGCTTCTCATTTTCCTTCAGATCAATGATAAACACAGTTCCATCTAAACGACCCGAGGTCCAGGTTACCACTGGAAACTCTTCTCTTAGTTGCTTTTCTATTTGTTCAATATCAATATCCTTTGTCCACATGCCTATGCTAATATTTTGTTCTAATAGAAAGTCTTCCAACTGATCTATTGTGATGCTGTAGTTCCCTTCTACTCGTATATGCCATAACATACGTATCGAAATTTGCCAAACTAAGAGAAATAACACAAAACCTATCACAAAATAAATCCTTTTAGAAAGTTTTCTAATAAAAAAAGGCAGCCCGTGTTTTTCAACAATAACTACCCTTATTCCTGTTTTCCTCACAAAATTTTTGCAAGCCCAGAAATCTTTTGTGTACATATTAACAAATAAATATTTCCCTCGAATCTCTAAGTCCCAAAATAACATATCATGATTAGCACAAATACTGAGAAAGCGTTCCTTATTACTTCCCCATATTTTAGCACGAACAAACCCTCTTACCTCTTCTTTTACCCCCATAGTTGCCTCATATACTCTTAATAATAACTGATTTTCTTAATACAACCTAAAATCATCATATGATCGCTCATATAATGCGAAATTTGAAGACGCTCACCTTCTACCTTCACCATATAATCTTTCGCCTGAACTATAACCATAGACTCACTATATTCTAGAATGGCCTTGTAATTTTCTATCCAAAGTTCTTCATTTCCAAGTACT
>CAYJHO010000105.1:6966-7804 GCA_964369945.1 uncultured Lachnospiraceae bacterium | reverse complement strand
AACTTGATTTATGTACCATACTAGGTAATCTATTAGATAACGCAATAGAAGCCAGTAGATTAGTAGAAAAAGGGAAAAGAATGATTAACTTAGAATGCAAGAATCATACTGATAGGATTTATATTGGGATTTCCAATTATTATTGTGGTAACCTATGGAATGAATCTGGGCTACCTAAAACTACAAAAAGGGAAAAGGAATTTCACGGCTTGGGTCTAAAGCTTGTAGAAGATATCGTGAAAAAATATAAGGGTGTATGGAAATGGAATGCAGAAGCTAAAGTTTTTCATATTGATATTGTACTATTTAAAACTATAAAATAAGAATAGAATAATTGTTTTGAAAGTGAATAAAAGATGAAAAAACACAATATTTATTGCGTTTTTTTGTTTCACCCCAAAAAAGACTGACTTCATCCCAAAAAGTTGAAAAAATAAGAAAAACATATATAATTAAATTAAAAGAAACATAAACATAAAATTCCAGTGCTAAGTTTGAGATTTACGGCAGGATTTTCGACATAAATGATTTGAAATGGAGAGGGAAATGAGAATAGTAGCCAACTTTTTAGCAGCAAAGTTAGTGCAACAAAACGGACTAATAGAAAATTTAAGAATATATCAGTATGGAATAGAATTGATTTTGTCGACAATCATTAGTTTTATTATAGTAGTTATTGTAGAAGACCATAATAGTAAAGAATCGTTAGAACTCATAAAAGATTGAGTTAAGTAAGGAGGGATGACATATGAAAAAGTTAACTACAATGATATTCATAATTGTCATCCTTTTGAGTTTAGTTTCTTGTGGGGGACTAACTCAAGAGGGTACAGGAAAT
>CAYJHO010000105.1:0-6956 GCA_964369945.1 uncultured Lachnospiraceae bacterium | reverse complement strand
CCACAAGCTTATGGCTATGCTATAACAGAAAGTCCTACAGGTTACTATCTCCTAGATAATCATTTCTTGTTTTATGCAGACAAAGACCATATGTTAATGGTTCCAGTATGCAATCGCGCAGATTGTTTGCATGAAAAAGAAACAGATCCTAAAGAAGTATATGAGTGTAATGCTTATTTTGGCTATGACTCTTGGATCACACCTATGTTACAGTATTACGATGGGAGTATCTACACAATAGAAGGGCTAGATAGAGTAACAGGAGAATTTAGCGATACCTTAGTAAGGGTTAGTTTAGATGGTTCTACCCGCAGCCAAATAAAAGACCTTTCAGATAGTAGTACCTATATGTTACATAGAGGATATTTATATGATTGTAAACAAGGGGAAAAAGCTACGATACATAGGTGGGATATGGATGATTTAAACGGTGATCCTGAAAAGATTTATGAATCTGAATATTTTGATTCAAGAATCATAGCACTTGGAAAAGGGGAAAGTGTGTATTTTCAAGAGAGTGGAATTATAAGCGAGGAAGTCAAAACAGACAATCTTTTTTCTCAAACAATAGTATTCCATACTCAGGATGAAACCATACAAAAAATACTCGAAAAAAGCAACGACAGCTACCCAATATTTGATGATGTAGAGGGCGAATATTTGTATTATAGATATATCAGAACAACCGATAGATCAGAGAGTAAAGTCATATATCGATCTGCCCTAGATGGTACCAGTGAAGAAGTTTTTTATGACTTGAATTTAAAGGATGAAGGAGTAGAGAGCAAGATGGACTATTGGCCCATTCTTTCTGCTGATGGTAAGTATTATTATGAACTAAATGTATATGATGATAATTCCAACGTTTTAAAGATTCTTAATGCTTCCTTAGAATATATAGTGGAAGAGGATTTGAGTTGGCTTGGTAATCACTATGATTTTCTCAAGGGAGGGGAAAGGCATTTCTTCTTTTATTATGTAGAACAAGATAAACAAAGGCTGTATAGCGTAAGTAAAGAAGACCTTGCACAAGGAATATTTGAACCAATTTTAGTGGCAGAGCATTTGTTTTCCGAGGTTGCTCCAACCGTAATGTATTCACTAAATGATGAAGAGTAAGCAGTGAGGTATCATGACGAAAGGAAGTTTAAGATTATGAAAAAAGTAGTTCGTATTTGTTTCTTGCTCGTTGTTATATGGAGTTGTATTTCTTGCGGTGAACAAACTTATGAAGACACGGGCGAAGAATTTCAAATAGAGACTGATTATCAAGAGATGTATCGTGCAGGTCCTTTGATGTTTGCTATTACAGAGAGTCCTAGTGGTTACTATTATATGGATGGGCACTTTTTGTTCTATGCAGATAAGGAACAGATGGAAATGCTACCTCTATGCAACAGGGTGGATTGTTTACATGAAAAAGAGACAGATCCGACTAAGGTATTTGAATGCAATGCTTATTTTGGATTTTCCTCATCCCTCTCTCCTATGTTGCAGTATTATGATGGTAACATCTACACCATAGAAGGACTTAATAGAGTAACAGGAGAATTTAGCGATACCTTAGTAAGGGTCAGTTTAGATGGTTCTACACGTACAGCTCTAAAAGAACTCTCAGGTAGCCATAAATATATCATACATCGAGGATATTTATATGATGCGAAAACAGGGATAGATTCTCAAGTACAAAGGTGGAGTATGAGGGATTTAAACGGAGAACCAGAAACAATCTATATATCTGACTTAGAATCATCCAATTATAGTTTGACTGCAATGGGAACACACATATATTTACAAGAAAGTACTTATATCGAAGAAGAGGAGAGACTTTATATCCAGATTATTGAATTTCAAACTCAAACGAAAAATGTAAGTATTTTATTTGAAGGTAAGGACCAGGCGATACGTCCTACCCTAGAGAGCATAAGAGAAGACTATCTGTATTACAAATTGGTGAATACAAAGTTAGATTTTGATGATCCAAGTAATAAAATTATTTATCGCAGCTTATTAGATGGCAGTCAAGAGGCATTATTTCGAGATATGAATGTTATGGATGAAGGAATGGAGGAGGAGATGGAACATTTCATTTCTTTTTATAGTGATGGAAGGTTTTATTATGAAGAACATCGCTATTATGAATACAGTTCCACTAGGGAGAGGGTAAAAGGGAGTTTTCAGGTGTTTGATTCCTCTAATGCATGTGTAGTGGAACACGATATTGCTTGGCTTCCTAATAAGTATGAACTTTTGATAGGCGGTGAAAATCATCTTTTTATATTCCAGTATGAAGAAGATAATCAGCTATTATATAGTGTTGATAAAAGTCAAATGGAAGAAGGGATCTTTGAACCAGTTCTAGTATCAGAAAAGAATTTTTCAGAAACTACTCCTAGGATTTTTACTCCAATATATGAAGGCGAATAGCAGTATAGAAAATGTTCAAACTAATTTCTGTTTTTTGTAAGAAAGGAGCTCACCATGTTAAGAATGATCTATTATGAATTACAAAAGGTTTGGATTAATAAACTCATTTGCCTAGTAGTTGTGGGCTTCCTTTTTCTGAATGTGTTTAACTTCTTGGTAGAAGAACAGCAGCATTTTAAAGCCAATCCAGAATGGCAAGCCCTCTATGAAAGTATGAAAATAGAGTACGAGGCCTTGCCATTAGAAGAGGCAGTAGAACAGCTCACAAGACAAATGGAATATGAGTCTCAGTTTCATATCTGGGAGTCCATATTAGCAACGGAAGATAAGCAATGGATGGAAGATTTCACCAAGGAAAATCCGGAATTGGTAGAAGCTTATGATGTTTTTATCAAAGAAGGTGGCTTTGGAAGTCCAATGGAAAGTGGGATACGTTATACCATGTTAGAAGAACTCAACTATCTGCTTCAGTATGATGATTATATTCTAGGGATGGAAACCCAAGCCAACACCATGTTGCAAGTTTCCATTTTCAATCAACCAGGGACTTTTTCCTATCGAAATGTAATAAAGACTCCGGTGGACTTTGAACATCATCTAGGGCTAGAGCTTTCTCTTGATTCTTCAAGGGCTGTGGTAGCTGCCACAGATTATGAGCTAACGGATTTGCTTGTCTTGTTCTTTTTGTTCTTAGTAGCCATTCGTTTGTTTTGGCAAGAGAAGGAACAATCTTTGTACTTTTTGATTGGTACCACCAAGGAAGGGAAAGGAAGCACCATAGCAGCCAAGATACTGGGAATTAGTCTTATCACCATAGGAGCGGTACTTTTGTTTTATGGTTCGATTGTGCTACTGTCAGGTGGTATCTATGGATATGGGGATTTGACACGTCCCATTCAATCTATGAGGGAGTTTTCAAATGCCCTCTATTTGCTTAGTGTAGGAGAGTATTTGCTGGTGTTTTTACTAGGAAAGATGATGGCTGTGTTGGTCATTGTTCTCCTTTTTTGCTTGGTACTTTCGGTTTCTAGTAACCAAGGTTTCGCCTTGCTGGTAATATTCTTATTACTAGGAAGTTCCTACCTTGGGTATCGTTTGATTCCTTATTTGTCCTACTTAAATGGCTTAAAGTTTCTAAACCCTGTGGCAGGACTAGATGTATTTGAGTGGTTGTCCAACTATCAAAACATCAATGTCTTTGGTTATCCAGTAGAACGGGTGTTGTCTTTGCTGCTGGTAGCCCTGATTCTATTAGGCGGCAGCATAGCTTTGATTTGTTATAGCTATCTTACAGGACGTTTACAAATTAAGTTAGGGTGGTACCAAGGAATCTGTTATTGGTTTCATCGGAAACTAGAAGGATTGCAAACCACCTGTCTTTGGCTACAAGAAGTGGTGAAACTTTTGTTTATCAAAAAGATGATACTGGTGTATGCCTTATTGGCCTTATTTATTTCTATGAGTGTGGTAGAGACAGAACCTGTGTATTTGTTGGAAGAAGACGTCTATTTGGAATACTTTGCCCAGGTGGAGGGACCGCTGACCGAGGAAAGCAAAGTATTTATGGCAGAAGAAAGGGAGAAATTTGACCGAGTAGCAGAAGAAATGGGCACTTGGATAGAGGCCTATGAAGTGGGAGAAATTGATGCAGAAAAGTTAGAATACGAACTCTATTTGTTGGAAAGTTTTTCGAAAAGGGATAAGGGATTCTTACGCTTAGAACAACAATACTTTTCCCTCCTATCCTTAGAAGGAAAGGTAGACAATTTAGGGTTTGTAAGTATAGTTTCTAGTGAATATCTATGGGGAGAAAGGTTGCGAGATGAAGTCCAACAATTGTTGTTCTTTGCACTTTTGATTGTAGTAGTGGGGACTTGTTATGGGCAAGAGTACAAGAAGCGGATCTACTTTTTATTGCTACCTACCATCAAAGGAAGAGAGATCTTAGCTCGTAGAAAATACAGCATATGTACTGTATTGATGTTAAGCTTTCTAGTCCTATTCCTTCCCGTCTATTGGAATGCTTCTTTGTGGTATCCCTTAGGAGATGTAGGCTTAGCCATTCAAAGTGTAAGTTATTTTATGGATTTTCCACTAGAACTAACGATTTTACAATATATTCTAGGAAGTAGCCTAGTCTTTGTGTTAGTATCCTTAGGTGTGATTGCAGGGATTGGAATCTTAGCAGAGAAGATCAAAAATCAGATGTTAACTATGCTGTTGGTGTTTGCCCTAGTGGCATTGCCGATTTTAATCTTGTGATGAACTCTCGGAATCTTTCCTACGAAATTCAAATACAAAGTATTCACAAAATTCGCTTTCGCTCGGTTTGCACACAATTTGTGCCTACTTTACTTTTAGAAATCTGGGTAAAATTCAAAAGTTCATCTGGAACAAGTGGGGGACAAAGTCCCCAAGGTAGAATCTAGACCCCTAAAAACAAGGTTTCTAGATTCCGAGAGAACATTTGTGATAGAAGGGAGAATAGGATGTTAGAAATCAAAGGAGTGAGTAAAAGCTATCGAAAGAATGCAGTACCTGCCTTGGATGGATTTAGTGCCAAGTTAGAGAAGGGAATCTATGCCATACTAGGTCCCAATGGAGCAGGAAAATCCACCTTAATGAATATCATTGCAGGAAATGTAGTGGCAGATGCAGGGGAAGTGTTATACCAGGGGAAATCTACCAAAGAATTAGGGAAAGAATTTCGAGAAATTTTGGGCTTTATGCCACAACAGCAAAGTATGTACGAGGACTTTACGGCCAGCCAATTTCTTTGGTATATGGCAAGTTTAAAAGGCTTGAGTCGAAAAGAAGCCAAGGAGAGGATTCCAGAACTACTGCAAGTGGTACATTTAGAAGATAGTCGTTACAAAAAGTTAGGAGCCTTTTCCGGAGGGATGAAACAAAGAATCTTGATTGCCCAAGCACTATTAAATGATCCAGATGTATTGATTTTAGATGAACCCACGGCAGGACTTGATCCAAAAGAAAGAATTCGGATTCGTAACTTTATCAGCGAAATAGGATTTAAAAAGACAGTGCTATTAGCCACCCATGTGGTATCCGATGTGGAATATATCTCTAAAGAAGTGCTTTGTTTAAAGCAAGGAAAGTTGGTGTTAAAGGATAAACCAGAAAATATCCTAAAAGAAATGAAGGATAAGGTATTTCTAACAGAAGTACCAATTGGGGATTGGAATCAGGTGCAAGAGAACTACTTAGTTAGTAATATCTTAGGAGAAGATCAGGGAAAGGTAATGGCAAAGATTGTGGCAAAAGAACAACCAAAGGACTTTAAGGTAAGCACCACCACAGCCACACTAGAGGATGTGTATTTATATCTATTTGAAGGAAATGATTAAGGGGAAGGAAAAGGCTGACTAAATAATTAGTTGGCTTTTTTTGTTGGAAACCATAGCAAATGTAGGTTTAAGTGAGAACCGTATTACTATCGATTATTTTGTGAAATAACATTGTCATGTAAAACTTCATATGTTAAAATGAAACAAAGCATATATTTTCTAATTGCAAGCACATCATTTTGTTTGCAACAATTCTTAGGTCACTTCTAGACAACAATTCAGAAACTTCATGCTTTTATTACCCGTAAAAGAGGAAGTGAAGAAGATATGTCTAGGATGTTCTTGCTTCCACCACAAAAGAGAGGATTCATATGGAAGGAAGAAACAAAGAGCAAGACTTTGATGCAAAATGGAAATCCCTTGATATTACCAACGACTTTATTTTCTGTAAAGTTATGCAATCGGAAGCAATATGTAAGCATGTACTAGAGGTGGTATTGGGAGTAAAGATTGATCATATTGAGTATCCCGAGGCACAAAAAGTTATGGATATTTCAATTGATGGAAAAGGCATACGTTTAGATGTATACGTTGCGGATCGTAAGAAGACTGTTTACAATATAGAGATGCAGGTAGCAAATTCTTATATATTACCTAAACGATCTAGATATTACCAAGGTATGATTGATTTGAATTTGATAGAAAAAGGACAACATTATAAAGAACTAAATACTTCTTATGTTATTTTTATTTGTGGTTTTGATCCATTTGGGTTAGGATTACATCGTTATACATTTCAAAACCGCTGCAATGAAAGAAATGACTTATTGCTTGGGGATGGGACAGTGAAGGTATTCCTAAATTATAAAGGAATAGAAGAAGACATAGACGAGGATTTACAGAAATTATTAGATTATATGTTAGAAAGTAATGTAACAGATGACTTTACGAGAGAAATCGATGTTAAAGTACAGGAAATAAAAAGAAGCGATAGGTGGAGGCGAGATTACATGCGTCTAGATTGGATGATGCGAGATTTAAAAGAAGAGATAGAAGATGCTGTTTTTGAGAGGAATAAAGCAATCAAAGAGAAAGAGCAAGCAACGAAAGAGAAAGAGCAAGCAACGAAAGAGAAAGAGCAAGCAACGAAAGAGAAAGAGCAAGCAACGAAAGAGAAAGAGCAAGCAACGAAAGAGAAAGAGCAAGCAACGAAAGAGAAAGAGC
>CAYJHO010000104.1:239-7973 GCA_964369945.1 uncultured Lachnospiraceae bacterium | reverse complement strand
TATCATCCATAAGATATTTTAATGTTAAGGCTATATCTTTCATAGGTTTATAATCAATTAAATAACTTCTACAAATTTTACAAGGTCTATAACCTGCTTTTATTGCTTCTTCTGCAGTACTGTAAAACTCTGTATTTTCTACTTTAGGTACTTTTGATTTACAAGACGGTCTACAATAAATACCTGTTGATTTTACAGCATAAAAGAATATGCTATCATAACTCTCATCATTTGAAATCACTGCCTCATACATTTCATCAAAAGTCATATTCAATCTATGGCTCATGCTAATGCACCTACTTTCTTTTCATGGTTTTCATCATTTCTTTCGTAGCCTTGTCCACTTTTAATGATTCTCTAATTTTCTGCAAAGCCTTATGAAAAGTTTCATGATCTAACTGGTTATCCTTCAGATATTCTAGAGTTTCAATAGGAAAGTTTACATAACACACTTGCAAACACCATGCTACTGCCATTTTAACATAATAATCATCGTGACTTATCGAATCACAGATTGACAATATCTCAGCAAGATATTCTTCTTCCATAAAGTGAAATAAAAACATAACCACAGCAAATCGTATTTCATAGGCTTCTTTGGATTGATAATATGGCTGTAAAAACTTCCAAACTTGCGCTTTATGTACTCTTACGATTTTGAGTTCATTGCAAAAACTATCACACAATGACCAATTTATAATTTTAGGAACAAAGAATGCCATTTGTTCTAAAATAAGATCAATGTCTTCTTTCATATTTCCTATAATTAGTGCTTTTAGCATTGTTTCCTCAAAATATATCTCCTCTGCTTGTTTAAGAAACTCAATAGGATTATCTCTTACAATGCTTTTAGCAATCTTTCTTATCTGAGGTATTCTTACCCCCAAAAGGTTATCGCAACCTGGAATAAGCGAACTTGCAAAGTCCCTAAATGTTTCATCGCTAAGAAGCACTAATTCTTTTCTTACTTCATACTCTCTTTCGTACATATATCTTCCCACCTCATTGATTTTAACTTTCTATTATTATACATGAAAAGTGAAAAGAATTCTTCCTTAAATTGCGTATTTAATTTTCTTTATCTTAAATATTTTCCTGTATAGCTAGTTTCGTTCTCTGAAACTTCAAAAGGGGTACCGACTGCTATCAGATTCCCACCCTTATTACCACCTTCCAAACCTAAGTCAATCACGTAATCACTGTTAGAAATGACTTCTAGCGCATGCTCAATCACAAATACCGAATGCTTTTTGTCTACTAATCTGTGCAACAATTCCATTAACTTATCGATATCAGATGGGTGAAGCCCAGTGGTCGGTTCATCCAACATATAGAGAATATGCCCACTGTACTGCTTTCCTAGTTCCTTTGATAATTTAATTCTTTGACATTCTCCACCAGATAATGTTCTAGTGGATTGTCCAAGTTTAAGATATCCAAGACCAACTTCTTGCAATGTTTTTAGTCTAGTTGCAATTTCTTTAATATCTGCGAAAATCTCTGCATTTTCATCTACTGTGTTATTTAATATATCTGATATACTCCTATTCTTGTACTGCACAGAAAGTACTTTTTTCTTAAAGCGTTTTCCTTTACAAGTAGGACAAATCACCTCAACATCTTCTAAAAATTGCATAGTAAGAGGTATCACGCCTAGCCCTAAGCAGGTTTCACACCTTCCACCTTTCACATTAAATGAAAAATCAGCTGGTTTTAACTTTTGTTTTTTCGCTTCTGGTAAGCTAGCAAATAGCTCTCTCATATAAGTAAAAATATCAGTATATGTGGCAATATTACTGCGACTTTGTCTGCCAATCGGCTTTTGATCTATCACCACAATTTCTTTTACCTGATCAAGTCCTTTCACTGTTTCGCAAGCTGCTTTTCCGTTCTTTGAAAACTCTGCTATCACATCAAATACAAGACTAGACTTCCCACTGCCCGATACTCCTGTAAAACTAACCAATTGTTCTAATGGTATTTTAAGTGAAATATTCTTTAGATTGTGTGCCTTTGCACGCTCTACTTCAAGAAATCTATTTGTACTTTTTTTCTTGCAATTAAGGGTTCTATTTGTCATAGCTAAATATTTTGCAGTTTCACCTTTTTTCAGTGCAGCTACCTCTTCTGGCGTACCAGTAGCTACAATTTCGCCCCCATGAGTTCCTGCAAATGGACCGAAATCTATCACATAATCACATTCCTTTACAAAATCCATATCGTGTTCGATTACTATAATAGTATTGCCAAGATCACATAGTTTTTTTATCGTATCAAGTAACATTTTTGTATCTCTTGGATGTAATCCTGTTGTAGGTTCATCTAAAATATAAAGTACGCCCGTAAGTCCACTATCCATAATATTTACAAGTCGTAGTCTTTGTGCCTCTCCACCAGACAAGGTAGATACTGGTCTCTCTAAAGAGAGATACCCAAGTCCAATTTTCTTAACTCCCCCAAGCCTTTTTCTTAAATCAAACAATATGGTATCAGCCACTAATCTGGCTTGCATGCTAAGCGAATTTTCCACAAGATCTAAAAACTGGATCAATTCTTCCACAGTATCTCTGCTAATTTCTGTAATACTTCGTCCACAAAGAGTTGCTGTTCTACCAGTTTCGCCTAATCGTGTTCCCTTACACTCTATACAAACACGTTCACTTAAGGCACTCATAAGGATAGGATTCTTCACCGTTTTAGACTGCATTTCTAGGATTTTCTTTTCGACAAAGGTTTCCACACCTTCCACGTATCCATCTGCTACCCGCTTTGGTTTTTTTACATCTGGAAAGAGAGACTGAAACTCCTTACTATCAACTCCTTTGAAAAAAACAAGCCGTTCTATTTCATTATAATCGCATACCCTTTTATTTGTATCAAACTCAAAACCATAGTGCTTGGCGCACTTTTGAAACATCCCAATATAATGTTCCGCAAAAAGCTCGCCTCCCCAAAGGTAAAATGCCCCCTCTGCAATGGTTTTATTCTCATCCACAACAATAGAATAATCAGCTGTTGTCACAGTTCCTAGGCCTTTACAGCTAGGGCATGCTCCCTCTGTTTTATTAAAAGAAAAAGTTGCCATAGAAAGCGGTTTACATTTTGTCTTGCAATGGGGACAAGCTACTTCCTTTCGATCAAGTTCATTCTGGTCAGTTTCTTCAAAGCTAGGCGGGATGGCTGTACTACAAGCAGGACAAATTCTTGTAGCAAGTTCAGCATATAGAATTCGCAGATAGGTTAAAATTTCTGTATAAGTACCGACTGTGGAACGTGGGTTACTTGACAGAACCCTCTGCCCTATGGCAATGGATGGGGATAAGCCCTCTATGCTATCTACTTTAGGCTTATTCAGTCCATCTGTTATCATTCCCATGGACTCTAAATATTGTCTTTGGCATTCTCTTTGTAAGATATCCATTGCAAAACTAGACTTTCCACTACCAGATACACCTGTTAATGCTACTAATTTGTATTTCGGTATTTCTACTGAAATATTTTTCAAGTTGTTTTCCTTTGCACCTTTTATTTTAATTACTTCGTTTCTCACTCTGTTTCCTCCAATAAATAATCCGCCATAAAACTAAGGATTTCATCAAACACTTCTTTCTTTTCTTTCGAAAAATGTTGATCTACTGCATCCATAATATGCTCCATTTTCGATGGGTTTGCTCCCTGTTTCACTCGATCAGTTAAGGATAAAAATACTACTCTCTTATCTTCTTGTGAAATTGTTTTCTTAACTAGTCCCTGCTTTTCTAGTTCATTTACCTTTTGAGTTGTGGCAGGTCTTGAAAGATTCAAACGCGTGGCGAGCTCACTTACCGTCATATTCTCTTTATGATTAATAATAAAAAGTTGTAACAAATCTGCATAAGACAAACTTTCTCCTAAGTTACTGTCTCTAAGTGAGTGAAAACAATCTATATCCACTGCACTCATAAATTTATGAAATGATTCTCTCATTATATCCTCCTTACATTAATTCCAATATTGAAACTATTGTAGCAATAAACTCCTTCTCATGTCAAGTAGTTTCAAAAATGAAATCTTTTTCCTTGCATAAATATGTACCAAGCTAAATCTATAACAAGTATGTTATCGTTTATTGACAAGATTGATGTAAATAGCTTACTATATAGGTAATGAGTTACACTTACATACAAAATAAAATAAGTAAGGAGTTCTTATGAAAAAAACATGCAACAATAAAGGCTTCACATTAGTTGAATTAATTATAGTAGTGGCTGTAATTGCAATTCTAGCAGGAGTTTTAGCTCCACAATATCTGCAATATGTTGAACGTAGCAGAGAATCAAATGATTTACAAATAGCGACAAACATAGCGCGTGCAGCAACGGTGGCCATTGCTGATCCTAAGAATAATATCCCAGCTGGATATTATATTGAAATACTTTGGATTACTGGTGGAGAATCAGGGGCTCATGGAAAATCAGGACAAATCATGGTACGTAACCGTGCTGGAAATAATGTAAGAGAATCCGTATATAATACTCCTGGTAATTCGTACGATATCACAGCCCTGCCAGATACTTTTGATTTGAAACCATTTGCCACTAGCCTTATAAATATTCTAGGAGCTGAAAACCAAAGTATTCAATATACGAAGGAGCATATTGCCGACATGGAAGATGGACAATCCAAACTAGCAAATGAAGGGAATCTTGCCTTTCATATAAACACTACTACTGGCGAAGTTGCTTTAGCCAAACTCAATAATATTAGTAATGGGGCAGTCATTGCAAATCAATGGATAGATTTAGGACTTCCTGTTGTTCCCGCACCTATCGACTAATAAAAACAACAAAAAGACTTATGTCGTTATTATAACAGCATAAGCCTTTTTCTCTATTGCAATTGTTTATGTTTTTTTTATTACGCTTGCTACTGCACTATAAACTTCAATTCCATAGAATCACAAATAGGCTCATAACCTATTTGTTGATAAATAGAATTCGAAGTAGGATTTAGCAAGTCAGTGTACAATACACACTTTGAAAAACCTTGATCTAATGCTAATTGACTTAATTTTGCAACACAAGAAGTCGCATATCCCTTACCTCGATTATAGGGAGGAGTGTATACAAAAGCTACCCCTAAAGCTGTCTTTAATTCCTTTGAAAATCCGGCCATAGCCACTGGTATTCCATCAACTTCTAATACATGCAATTTCTTCGTTGATAAGCGATATCGATACTCTTCTATCTTTTCAGGAATTGTCATTTTCGTATTTCCATAAACACTTGCTGCTTGAAAAGCTTCAAACCAATACGGGAAAAAATTCATATCCTCTTCCTTTAGTAATCGTAAGGAGCCAAATTGCTTCACTGCAGAATTTACAGAACTTAAGGTATAAATTCTTTGACTCATATTGATATTGATCTTTAGCAAATTCCGTGAAGTATATTCATTTGCAAAAAACTCAGCTAATGATTTTTCGCTAACAACTCCTGGTATTTTGTAATTGCTTAAGCCATCTATCATGCATGTTACTGCTTCTGGAATGATAACATTATCTGTGGCATAAAGGGTAATATTATAAGGTGGTGTCATTAATGCTGTGAGCACAATAGAATTTGCATCAGATACTGTAGCCATTAACCAATGAGCAGGGTCACGCCAAGCTGTTTTATCTTCCCCCTTCTTCCCCATCATAAGATTTCCAAGCATAACCAGATTCTGCTCTTCATGTCTTAATAAAATATCATACGTATCCTTGTAAAATTCATGTACATCTGTATAAAGTTTAAATTTCATTTGCTTTTCCCTCCATATTATCCTTTCTGGCACTTGTATCTTTTTAATATTTCTAACTAGCATAACATTTATATTAATAAATATCAATTATAATACTTTAATATATGCTACTATGCCAGGCCAAATCATTGACTATGATACTGTCGTTTGTTATAATTGAAATGAAACCATTTAAGTGCAGTAGTTGGCTATGCAATGGTATATCCCATGGCATAGAGAATTGGAGAAATCTATGGAACGATCACAATTTATGAAAGAGTTGCGTGGACATCTATGGTTGAGACTATCAAGACAAGAAATCAAAGAAGTACTAAATCATTATAATCAAAAGTTTGATCATAGTGAAAATGAGAGTGAAGCAATACAATCTTTAGGAGATCTCAAAGAGCTTGCAAAAGGACTGTTAGCCCCCCATAATTATATTGAGCGCTTGAAACTTAAAGTGGGACTGCTGACGGTGTTATGGTTTTTTGCTTTTTCGTATGCTTACGTTGGAGTGGATCTTGTTGGAGTCATCGCGCCTATTGGCATTGCTTTACTTTTTTTACTACAGCAGTTGATCTTAGGGAACCCTTGCATGGGATCTATTGACACGATACGCAAAGAAGATAGGCGACTAGCCTTTCAAATGATTTTGGGAAGTAGTATCCTAACTGTATTTTTACTTACAATCCTTCTAGTACTATACCACCTCCCTTATGAATACGAACTAATTTATAGACTTGGTATTTTTGATATACAATGTATCTTTCTACTCATTGGCTATGGGTTAGGAATCGCTAGTTTTCGCTGTGGACGAGTCCTATTGCCTTATGTGATTGGAAATCTGTTTATTGTACATTTTCTGATAAGTTATATGAATGTATATGCAGATGCAGATTTAGCAGGTTTATTACAATCTCGCCTAATAAACGATTATATCATTAGAGATACGCTCTTGTTTACTATATTTATTATGTCTTATTTTATAGTTCAACAAATTCGCCATGCTAAGAATACGAAGTAAGAGACAAACATATATTTTTCTTAATAACAAAGACTGAACCAGAGATTTTGATAGATTTTCTCTAGTTCAGTCTTATTATATTGGCTTCCTATTGGTATTCCTACATTCTTCTGATTTCATAAATATCTCCACCACAACCATATAGATAAATGACGTCATCCGTAACTTGCTTGACAGACCAATACCAACCACCATCTGCAGGGAATGCACAGCCATCCGTTACGAAATAATCTTCCACAGGCTTGTACTCCTTTAATGTATCAAGGTTATTTTTAAGCATTCTGCATTCACCCAATCTAATACAAGTAGAAGACAACATAGCTCGTCCTTTTTCACAGTAACCATTCTGCCCTACTCTACAATAAATCATGGAATCCGCAATAGAAACATTATAAAATATGGAATACTTTTGTGTATCAATTCCTACAACTAAATAGCCATCACCATAGTTAAAAAAGCGATTAACACCCCATAAAGCCATGCGTTTTGCTATTGTTAAGCTATTATCTACAGGATTTTCAACATCAAAATCAGCCATATGAATCTTTTCTGCAAGTTCAAGTTCAAAGATTGTTCCATCATACATGGTATAGATCATAATTCCATTATCGTTGATACTAAAAGAATCATTCTCATGATTCTTTAGATTATCTTTTCCCTGTTTTTCATTATAAGATAAGTCTGAGGTCCCAGGATTTTTTAAACAATAAATGGCAGTTGCATCAAAATTAACACCTTTACCATAAACTACTCCCACAGTTCCATAAACTTCATGTCTTACCACACTTGCAATAAGGTCTTCCTTTATCCTCAAAAAAGCCATACTATATTCATCTATAGCTGCAACTGTTGCATTTTCCCCACACCAAATACCATTTTTTTCTATTTCTCTATTCATCCTATTCCCTCTTTCTTATTGCATATTTCTATGAAATATTTAAATAATACTG
>CAYJHO010000104.1:0-229 GCA_964369945.1 uncultured Lachnospiraceae bacterium | reverse complement strand
TTTGCAAATCTTTTGATTGCAGAATTGAGGGCGTTTTCAAGTTTCTTTGTATGCTTTACATTTTCTTCATACCATATATGTTTGATTATTAACGTCTTACTTTTCCTATCGTTAACAGCTTCTATTCTTCCTACAAAATTTTCTCCATAAATAATTGGTAAAACATAGTAGCCATATTTTCTTTTGACTTCGGGGGTATAGATTTCCCATGTATATTGAAAATCGTATA
>CAYJHO010000103.1:0-8042 GCA_964369945.1 uncultured Lachnospiraceae bacterium | reverse complement strand
AAAAGAAGCTGAGGAAGAAAAGCTTTTAGGGGAAGAACAGAACAAAGAGTTGATTTCTAATATATCGCATGACTTGAAAACACCGATTACTTCTATTAAAGGCTATGTGGAAGGAATTATGGATGGCATTGCAGACAATCCAGAGAAAATGGATCGTTATATTAAAACGATCTATAATAAAGCCAATGACATGGATCACTTGATTAATGAGCTAACTGCTTATGCAGTAGTGGATAGTAATCGAATACCATATCATTTTAGAAAAATAGTAGTGACAGAATATTTCAAGGATTGTATAGAAGAAATTGGCTTGGATTTAGAGAGTCAAAATATTGAATTTACTTTTGAAAGTTTGATCGATATACAGACTTGTATTGTAGCAGACCCAGAGCAAATAAAGAAAGTAATCAACAATATAGTAAGTAATAGCGTAAAGTACGCCAACAAAGAAAGAAAAGGGATTTTGATTCGCCTCCTAGATGAAAATGAGTCTATTCGAATTGAGATTACCGATAATGGAAAAGGAATTCCACAAAAAGATCTTCCTCATATTTTTGATCGTTTCTATAGAACAGATGCTTCTAGAAACTCATTAACAGGAGGAAGTGGAATTGGATTGTCTATTGTAAAGAAGATTATTCAAGATCATGGAGGTTATATTTGGGCAACAAGCAAAGAGGGTGAATGGACATGTATTCATTTTGTTATTAGAAAGTATTATGGAACCTAAGGGTAGATAGAGAAGGAGGGTACACAATGAGTAAGATACTAATAATTGAAGACGAAGTAGAAATTGCTGATTTAGAAAAGGATTATCTAGAATTAAGTGGTTTCCAAGTAGTGATTGCAAACGATGGATCATCAGGCTTAAATATTGCATTAACAGAAGAAGTTGATTTGGTAGTTTTGGATTTAATGCTTCCTGGCATAGATGGCTTTGAAGTATGCAAAAATATTCGAGAAGAAAAAGATATTCCGATTATTATGGTTTCGGCTAAGAAAGATGATATAGATAAAATCAGAGGCTTAGGATTGGGTGCAGATGATTATTTAACCAAGCCATTTAGTCCAAGCGAATTAGTGGCAAGGGTGAAGGCTCATTTGTCAAGATATGATCGTTTGGTAGGAAGTCAAGCCAAGAATAATGATATTATCGAGATTCGCGGTGTTAGAATCGACAAAACGGCAAGAAGAGTTTATATCGATGGCATTGAAAAGGCCTTTACAACAAAAGAATTCGATTTGCTCACTTTCCTAGCTCAAAATCCAAATAGGGTTTATACAAAAGAAGAATTGTTTAGAGATATTTGGGATATGGAATCCATAGGAGATATAGCTACCGTTACCGTGCATATCAAAAAAATCCGTGAAAAAATTGAAAAAGACACAGCCAAGCCACAATATATAGAAACTATTTGGGGCGTAGGATATCGTTTTAAAATCTAAGAAAAGAAGTAGAAAGAATTGAAGAGTGAAATTATTTATGAAGATGATTCGATTTATGTCATCTATAAACCGGCAGGGATAGCAGTTCAATCCATGAAGGTTACAGAAATTGATGTAGTAAGCGAATTAAAAAGCTATGCAGTAAAAAAGGGGCAAAAGCCTTACCTAGGGATTGTGCATAGAATTGACCAACCGGTAGAGGGAGTGTTAGTGTTTGCTAAGGATAAAAGTTCTGCAGCAGCATTAACAAACCAACTACAAACAGAATCCTTAGGGAAAAGCTATTTAGCAGCAGTCTATGTGGGAAAGGACGAAGTTCTAGATGCTGCAAACATAGAGAACTATATAGTAAAAGAAAAGAACCTTGCCAGGATAGTATTAGAAAAAGCAGAAGAGGCGAAAATTGCAAAGTTATCCTATAAAAAGATATCAGAGTATGAAAAAACAATGTTGATACAGGTTAAAATCTCTACAGGTAGATTTCATCAAATCAGAGCTCAGATGTCTTATTTTGGTTTGCCTTTGTTAGGAGATCAGAAATATGGGACAGAAGAGTCTCTTACCTATAGCCAAGCTTGTGGGATTAGAACCGTTGCCCTATGTGCTAATGTAATAGAATTTAAACATCCAAAGACAAAGAAAAATATGAGGTTTGAAATAGAACCACGTAACCAAGCTTTCAAAAATATCTAAGTTTGCCAAATATCAGCAAATTTTGATTCCGATGATATATTAAGAAAAATCACAGATACTAAAGTTCTACAAAAGTGGAAAGTTGAGGTGCAAGTGATGAAAAAGAATCCAATGATTACACTATTGCTTATTGCTGCAATAGTGTATTTTATTTTGTTATTTATATGGCCGTATTTCTCACCATTAATCTGTGCATTTCTAGTCTTATATATGGTAAATCCTCCAATAGAAAGATTGTGTAACAAAATAAACATTAGAAAGCGAGTTATTGTGTTCTTTCTATTTTCTTGTTTGGTTTCGCTGCTGATATTAATTTTTAGTTTTGGTTTGATTCCCCATGTAGAAGATTGGAATGCAAGTCTTAGAGAAGCTATTTACAATAATAAGTATAGTAAGCAACTTATTTTATACTTCGAGAGTTTGGGCGTTTCTAATATATATGGTATGGTGACCAACTTGATCGAGATCATAGGCAGCACTGTTTTCTTTTTAGGAGCTTTTGTCTTGTCTCTTTTTCTGTTGGCTTGTGATTATCGAAGAATTCTTATCTTTCTTAAAAGCTTTAAAGAAGGTCTTTTTGTAATATCTATTTGTGATGAGATTACCAGCTATGGAAAAGCATATCTAATGACACAAGTAAAGTTGGCTTTGATTATTTCAGCAATAGCAGTACCTATATTGTGGTGTATAGGAATACACAACGGTTACTTGTTAGGGTTCTTAGCAGGAGTTATGGATGCAATTCCAATATTTGGGACAGGAATAGTTTTGGTACCGACAGCTATTTATCAATTTCTAGAAGAGGATTATGGTCAAATGGTAGCTTGTATTATTTTGTATTTTGTTTGTGCTATTGTGAGGGAGATTTTAGAACCTAAGTTTTTAGGATCTGCAATTAAGATACCAGCTATTGGTATTTGGGCATCTATTTATGCGGGGGTACAAATGTTTGGAGTTTCTGGTGTCTTTAAGGGTCCTATTGGTTTTTTTCTTATTTATACCATCTATAGAAAACGAGGAACTCAGATTGATATAAAAGGAGGCAGTTAAATCAATACAAGAGAAAGTTTACAATAATTTAACTTGACACTTAAAAAGATTTAATTTAAGATTTATGTTAGAGAAAGACAATGAAAAGGACTAGTAAATTAGGCGTTGTTTCAGAGAGAGAATGGTTGCTGAGAATTCTTACAACAAATAGTAGAACCTACCTTGGAGTCCTGTGCAAAACACAGCGTATGTCGGCGTTAACGATTTTGAGAGAATGTAAGTATACATTAATGAGGGTGGTACCGCCAACTTTGGTCCCTTTTGGGATTAGATTGGTGGTATTTTTGTTTTTATTTTTAAGTAAGGAAAAGAGGAGAGAACAATGGCAGACAAGAAAATGGTAGAAGCAATTACTTCCATGGAGGAAGATTTTGCACAGTGGTACACAGATGTAGTAAGGAAGGCAGAATTAATTGACTATACTTCGGTAAAAGGTTGTATGGTATTGAAGCCAGCAGGATATGCGATTTGGGAATTTATTCAATCAGGCCTAGATAAAATGTTTAAAGAAACAGGAGTAGAAAATGTTTATCTACCAATGTTTATACCTGAAAGTTTATTACAAGTGGAAAAGGATCATGTAGAAGGGTTTGCGCCAGAGGTAGCTTGGGTAACTCATGGAGGGAATACTCCATTACAAGAAAGATTATGTGTTAGACCAACATCAGAAACTTTGTTTTGTGATTTTTATAAAAATGATATTCAATCCTATAGAGATTTACCAAGATTATACAACCAATGGTGTAGTGTAGTTCGTTGGGAGAAAGAAACTCGTCCATTTTTAAGAAGTAGGGAATTCTTGTGGCAAGAGGGGCATACTGCCCATGCAACTGCAGAAGATGCAGAAGCTAGAACGATTCAAATGCTAAATGTATATGCAGATTTTCTTGAAAATTACCTTGCAATCCCAGTAGTAAAGGGTAAGAAAACAGAGAAAGAAAAATTTGCAGGAGCAGAATCTACCTATACAATAGAAGCTCTAATGCATGATGGGAAAGCTTTACAATCAGGAACAAGTCACAACTTTGGAGATGGATTTGCAAAAGCTTTTGGAATTCAATATACAGATAAAGATAACAAATTAAAATATGTTCATCAAACTTCTTGGGGAATGACAACACGTCTAATCGGAGCTATCATTATGGTACATGGAGACAATAGAGGTTTATGTCTACCACCAAGAATTGCACCTACACAAGTTATGCTAGTTCCAATTATGCAAAAGAAAGAAGGGGTTTTAGAAAAGGTAGAAGAAATTCAAAAGACCTTATTAGCAAAAGGAATCCGTGTCAAGACAGATGCCTCAGATAAGAGTCCAGGATGGAAATTTGCAGAGCAAGAAATGAGAGGAATTCCTGTTCGTGTTGAATGTGGACCAAAGGATATTGAGGCTGGCAAGTGTATCGTTTGTAGAAGAGATACCTTTGAGAAGATAGAAGTTACTTTTGATGAGTTAGAAGCTAAAATAGAAGAAATTCTAGCGAGCATGCAAGTTGAAATGCTAGATAAAGCTAGAGCACATCGTGAAGAAAACACATTTGTGGCAACATCAATGGAAGAGATGGATTCTATCTTTGCTGAAAAAACTGGATTTGTAAAAGCTATGTGGTGCGGTGATCAATCTTGTGAAGATGTGGTAAAAGAAAAGCTATCCGTTACAAGTAGATGTATGCCTTTTGAAGCAGAGGTGACAGGAGATGTATGCGTTTGCTGCGGTAAGAAAGCGGATAAATTGGTTTATTGGGGCAAAGCATATTAAAAAATGAATTTCTGAAATAGATTTCGAGAGATTATAAAATGGCTTGGAGGTAATGGAATGAGAGATGAAAATTGTATTTTTTGTAAAATTATAGAAGGTAAGATTCCTAGCAGAACTATTTTTGAAGATAATGATTTTAAAGTAATTATGGATGTGTCTCCAGCAACAAGAGGACATTGTTTAGTGTTACCAAAAGCACATTTTGCTGATTTATATGAGTTGCCAGAGGAATTAGTGGCGAAAGCTTTTGTATTGGCAAAAAGAATGTGCGATAAATTGACAAAAGCTTTGGGTGCAGATGGTTTTAATATTGCTCAAAATAATAAACAAATTGCTGGACAAACGGTATTTCATTTTCATATTCACTTAATACCTAGATATCTCGATGAAGAAAAACCACTAGTTATGTGGGACACCCTTCCATTAGATACAAGCGAAATGGATAGTATATGGAAGCAAATATTAGGAGAAATATAAGAGTATGAGAGAAATTAAGGTAGAAGAAGTAACAAAGCTTATCAGAAAGCTTTGTATGGAAGCAAATTATAGTCTTTCTTCTGATATGGAACAGGCACTACAAAATGCTACGGAAACAGAAATTGCACCACTTGGAAAAAATGTATTGCTTCAATTACAAGAAAACTTATCTATTGCAAAGACAGAGCAAATTCCTATTTGCCAAGATACAGGGATGGCTGTCGTGTTTGTAGAACTTGGCCAAGAGCTACACTTTGTGGGAGGCAGCTTAGAAGAGGCAATTCACCAGGGAGTGCGAGAAGGATATGAAATTGGGTTTTTAAGAAAATCTGTAGTTGGAGATCCGTTGCTACGAATTAATACTGGGGATAATACACCAGCAATTATTCATTATAAGGTAGTACCAGGTGATAAACTTAATATTACAGTAGCACCAAAAGGTTTTGGTAGTGAAAATATGAGTCGAGTATTTATGCTAAAACCAGCAGATGGAGCAGAAGGTGTGAAAGCTAGTGTACTACAAGCGATAAAAGAGGCTGGCCCTAATGCCTGTCCACCTATGATTGTAGGTGTAGGGATAGGTGGTACTTTTGAAACATGTGCATTTATGGCAAAAAAAGCATTGTTAAGAGAAATTGGAAGCCATAACAAAGCAGAACATTTAGCAGAAATGGAAGTGGAGCTTCTTGAGAAAGCAAATGCTTTGGGGATAGGTCCTGGTGGTTTGGGCGGTACCATGACAGCGCTTGCAGTTAATATAGAAAGTTTTGCTACTCATATTGCAGGATTACCTGTGGCAGTGAATATATGTTGCCATGTGAATCGACATAGTTCTGGAAGTTTGTAGGGGGTTTTTATGGAAAAAATAAGTAGAAATGTTCCTATGTCAAAGGAAGAAATGGCACAACTGAAAAGTGGAGATATGGTTTATTTGTCAGGAACTATATTTACGGCAAGAGATGCAGCCCATAAGAGAATGTATGAAACGGTTCAAAGTGGGAAAGAACTACCTATAGATATCAAAGATAAGGTAATTTACTATATGGGACCTTCTCCTGCTAGGCCAAGCCAAGTGATAGGTTCAGCAGGACCAACAACGGCAAGCCGTATGGATAAATATACACCTATGCTTCTAGATATGGGAATGGGAGCCATGATTGGAAAAGGTAAGAGATCCCAGGAAGTGATAGAAAGCATGGTGAAAAATGGTTCTGTCTACTTTGCTGCGGTAGGTGGTGCAGGGGCATTACTTTCAAAAGCAATTAAAAGTGCGAAAGTAGTTGCCTATGAAGATCTTGGTACAGAAGCAATTCGCCAATTAGAAGTAGAAGATTTACCTGTGATTGTGATTATTGATGCAAGAGGTGAAGATCTCTACAAAACAGCCATAGAAAAATATAAGAAAATTTAGTAGTAAGTGCGCTTAGATAAGAGAGGTTATAATGAAAAGAATATGTTTCATGGTAATGTTAAGAATATGGATGGTTCCATATTATTTAACAATGCTTTTCTATTATGTAAGTAGAAAAGAAATACCATATGACAAAGGGTATCGATTTTTGCGTAAAGTGTCGATACAAGCATCTAAGGCGGGGAGAGTAAAGATTGAAGTAGAAGGACTTGAAAATATACCAGATGAAAATGGATATATGATTGCTCCAAATCACCAAGGCTTGTTTGATGTACTTGCAGTATTAGCAACAAGCCCTAATCCGGTAAGCGTTATATATAAGAAGGAACTCGATGATATTTTTTGTTTAAAGCAAATATTACAATTACTTCACAGTATAGCGATTGATAGAGATGATGTAAAACAATCTATGTCAGTTATAATAGAAGCTTCTAAGCGTGTGCGAGAAGGAAGTAATTATTTAATCTTTTCAGAAGGTACTAGAAGTAGAGAGTTAAATAAGACTGGTGAGTTCAAAGCAGGAAGTTTTAAGATAGCACAAAAAGCAAAGGCAGCAATACTACCTTGTGCTTTGATTGATTGTTATAAACCATTTGACATTAGTTCTATCAAAAAGGAAACCGTATATGTTAAATATTTAGAACCTATATTATATGAAGAGTATCAGGAATTAAGTACAGCAGAACTTGCAAACCTTGTAAAAGAAAGAATTGATAGTGCTATTTCACTTCATGAAAAAAATATGGGTAGTAGTAAAGGATAGGAAATATACTATATATAGTAGTAAACCTGCAGCGAGAGTTGCAGGTTTAAAATTTAAGTAAAATTTATATAAAAAACATGTTGACAAACCCTTGTTACAAAGGTATAATCAATAATGCGCTGTGAGAACAGAGCAAAACTGAATAACAAGTTCAGCGAGCAGAAATACTCAAGAGGCTGAAGAGGCGCCCCTGCTAAGGGTGTAGGTCGGGTGACCGGCGCGAGGGTTCAAATCCCTCTTTCTGCGGTCGGTTTTCTAGAGAATATTTCGGAAGAAATGATTCGAAAAGAAAATTGAAAAAACTTTAAAAAAGTTGTTGACAAACAGTAGCACACATGATATTATAAATGAGTTGCCGCTGAGAGCGACAGCAAAACAAACAAAATAAGCAACTGTGAGATATTGAAAAATATACACATTGCACAAAGAGGCGAAAGCCGCTT
>CAYJHO010000102.1:0-8223 GCA_964369945.1 uncultured Lachnospiraceae bacterium | reverse complement strand
TCCCTCTGGTGTTGTTCCTCCCTCTGGTGTTGTTCCTCCCTCTGGTGTTGTTCCTCCCTCTGGTGTTGTTCCTTCCTCTGGTGTTGTTTCTTCCTCTGGAACTTCTGTAATTACAAAATCAGCATTTTGCATTTCTTTGATTTCATAGTTAGCATTCATAGTCCCTTCAAATGACACTACCAATTTTCCTTGATATTGATTAACTGCTTCAGACACTGCATCTTCTAGTCCATTATTCGCACCCATATCTTCACGGGTTACCATAAAATCTAAGCCTAATTCGTCTGTTCCTAATAAACCTTCTACCAAAACACCTTGATAACCGGTTCCTTGTGCTAATGTATTCTTAAATTCTGTGTTATTTACTAAATCTTCTGTTCCAAATACTTTTTCATCAGAGTTTACATATACCATAACTTCTGCCTTTTCTATCTCAGAAGTTACCACGATACTAGCAGGGTTTCCTTTGTATTTACCATTTTCTTTTCCATTTTCTTTGTACATGGTCGCTGTTACTTCTATTTCATAAGTTCCAGCGTTGCTAGCTGTTGGAATTTCTGTTAATTCCACTGCATTTTCTTGCAATACACCATTTACGCTTAGGATTTTGTACGTAATAACTGCTCCTTGATTTGCTACTACATCACTTACAAGCTTTTGTTCCATTCCTGTATATTCTGCAGTCACAGGCATAGCTTCTACTACTAAATCATCTGACTTTATTATTCTTAGGTCATTCGCTTCCAAAATCAAGTTATAATTTGGGTTGAAATCGGCATTTGTTACCTTTACTTGTACTGCATCTGTATAGGTCTTTACCTTTCCATCTGTCGTATATTCTTTCTTCATTTCAACGACTACTTCATACCCTAAATTCTCTGCTGTATCTCCTTTTAAGAATCCACTTTCTTTATACAACATGCCATTACTTCCAGCTACTGGAGTAATCACAGTTGCTGCTTCGTTATATTCTACGATTTGTTTCACCGCTTGAAGTGTTGCATCTTTTTGAAGAATTGTAATACTCCAAGGTAGGGTAAAGCTATAACCATTTGCCTCAAATACAACAGTTCCTTCTGTAGCCGTTTCTATAAATTCACCTTTTTTAGTAACGCCTGTTACATCCGTTTTACTTGGAACTGTATCCAAAGCATTTCCTTTCGCATCATACCAAGTAACTTCTACTGTTTTATTCTTTACCTCTAACAATTCTGCTACTAAAGTCTTAATTTCGGTAATTTCTTTTGTTGTAAAATTGTGTGATTTTCCATTGTATGTTTCTTCGATAGCAAACACACTTTCAACTGCTTCATTCACTTCTAACCATAGTGCTGTAAAAGTAACATCATTTGCTGGCATAGAAAATGTATAAGAATCTTCTGGCCCTAGTAATCTAACAGCCTCTAAGCCTGCCACACTCCAACCACCAAATACTGCATTTTCTTTGCTTGGGTTACTTTGTTTTGCTTTTACTTCTTTATTATATTTTACAGTCGCGTCTTGAAAAGCTTCTACCAAATTATTAGAAACAGCTCCACCATTTAAATCATAAGAAACTACATAAGTTTTTATTTCCCATTGAGCATATAGAGTTACATCGCTATCAAAAGATGAATCCGCTGTTACCACTTCACCGTTTCCATTTGCTTTTGTATTCCAAGCCACAAAGTCATATCCAGTTCTTGTTGGCTCGTCTACCATTCCTAATACTGCTCCTGCATCTGCATCTATTGTGTTTTCTGGCATAGACGCTACTGCATCGGTCGTATTAGAATCAAAACTAATATCAATTAATTTTACCCATTGAGCATATACTGTAGTTTCACCAGTAATTTGTGTATCTTTACCTATTTCTGTTCCAGTTCCATCTTCCTTCGTGTTCCATCCATCAAAGCGATAGCCATCTCTTTCTGGATCTGTAAGTTTATCCCCTAAATTTGTTAATGCTTCCACCATAGTGTTTTCTGGCATTTCTGTTACATTATTTGTATTCTTCACATTAGCATCAAAGGACACCTGGTACTCTTTAATTTCCCACTCAGCGATCAATACAACATCTCCACCTGCTGGTAGCAAAAATGTATCATTTGGATCATAAGATACTTCAATCATTGTTGTACCTTCTTGCACACTTGTATTCCATGCAATAAAGTTATAATGTTCTCTTGTTGGATTGCTATATCCTTTGTTAGCAACTTGGCCTTTTACCACAACTTCTTCGCCTATATAATATTCATTTCCATCTACGATAGCACTTGGACTTACACTGGTATCTCCCTCTGCATTCATGTCGTAAGACACTGTATAACTTCCGCTTACTAGTTCATAGTGATATGGAATCGTGTAGGTCACTTGTTGATCTGCTAATCTCGCACTTACTTCTACGCTTCCAGTCCATGCTCCAAATACACTATTTCCTTCTGCATCTATCACCTTGGTTGGGTAACTAGTCTTTGGCATATTTCCTGCTTTAAATAGGGAATCTTGCTTATCCATCGTTACCTCACTTGACCAAGTACCAATTTTAATATTTTCATATCCCAAACTCTTTAATGTTGCTTTTAACTCATCTACTTGATTTCCAGCTTGTAAATCACCTTTAGAACTTGTTCTAAGTAGAGTTTTAAAATTGTAATCATTGGTATCACCAATTCCAATTCCTTCTAACTTTAAGAATAAATCCATTTCCATCCATTGAGCTTCAAAAACTACTGCTTCCCCTGGCATTGTGAAACTTTGGCCTGGCTTATAAAGGGTTTCGTCCCCCTCTTTGCTAATCATTTTCCAACCAGTAAAGATACTTCCCTCTTTGCTTGGAATTGTTGCGCTTACAGTTACGCTTGTATTATAAGTAGCTAGGCTTGTGTCAATTACATTCTCACCTTCACTTTTGTAGTCAACACTATAGGTATCAATTGCTACCCCATCAATGTGGAATCCATCCCCTTCAATCTTCATTACATACCAAGTAATCGCTGTTGTATCGCTAAGTCCACCGATTAAGGTTTTAATTTCATCGTCATATTTTCCTGCTGCAATTAACAAATCACGATATGCTCCAATAGTAGCCGGAAGAGCTGATGCTGCAAATACAGATTCGATACCTGCTTTTGTAGCTGTATTAGACTCATCGGAACCAATATGCCAAGTTGGGGTTTTATTGCTAATCGCGCTTGGTGTAAGTCCTTTTAATAAATCTGCATTAAAGGTTAACTCTACCCCTTTCCCTCCTGATGGGAAAAACAGTGCTGAATTAGCTCCACTGTTTCCATATTCACCAATATAGTGATCTACACTATTTCCTGTCCCAATAGCATCGTGCAAGTACAACTTTACGATAGTACTTGTAGCTGATCCAATATTCCACTGTGCATATAAATTCATATCTGATGTAATATCTGTTATTTGTGCTTCTTTGCTATAAGCAGTGCCATTTCCATCTGCATTTGTGTTCCAACCTGTAAAGCTATATCCATTTACAGTTGCAAACATATTGTCTAACACAACATGGCTTGCCCCATTGCTAGTCGCAGTACTTGTTGCTGCATCTATGTTTCTATGATAGTTTATGGTATAAGAAATATCGGAAGTAAACGCTGGCTCAGCAGATGCCCAAACCGCATAAACATTTGTAACCTTTTCAGGATTTGTAGCATCGTATGTGATAGTATTCAAATCTAAGTCCCAAGATTGGAATACCATTCCTTCTTTTGATGGTTCTTCCTTTGGATAAGCAACTACTGTCCCTTCGTCAAAACTTATGATATCTGTCAGTGCTTCTTCTCCATCAAAGAATTGCACTTTTACTTGATTCACTACTTGTGTAGGCGCTTCTGCCTCCTCTGCTACTACGTTATTATTCATAGGTATTACCGATATAAACATAATAATAGTTAAGATAATAGATAAAATTCTACTTTTATTAGCCTTCATTACTTATCTCCTTTTTCTTTGCTAACATAGACTTTATCACATTTATTATAAAAATGTTGAAACCTTGCAAAATTGCAAGGAAAAACTTAGCTTGTATTATTGTTACACAAAAAAGCCACCTTGTTACGCGGCGGCTTTTCATTTCTTTTCTTTATTCTACTTTGCAATATATGCATTTACTATTTCAGCATAGTAAGCAATGTGCGCATCTTTATTCTTTCCAAAGAAACTACTATCCACGTCCTCCGGATAAAAGTCAGCTCTATGCTTGCTATCTAGTGCTTCTAAATCTTGCATCTGTTTGTAAACTACCTTACATTCTAAGGTAAGTGGCAGTTCCTTAAAACCTGGAACTGATATCATTTCCGAATCCACTTTTGTCAAGCCTAACACCTCAACTTTATCCATGTCGTGTCCCGATTTAGTCCCACAGATTGTCATAATTTCTTTTGCATAATCTCCCATTGGAATATTAATTGTAAACTCTGGATTTTCATCTAGTTGTCTTCTTGTAAATCTATGTTCCCTTACATATACAGTAAAAATTGGTTTTCCCCATTCAATTCCTATCGCACCCCAAGAAATCACCATAGAATTTACTTTTTCCCCTGTTGCCGTTGTCAGTAAAATTCCTTTCGCTAATTTCTCATATATTTCTCCAACATATTGCTTCCATTCTATCTTCTCTCTCATACTTTCCCTCCATATCGATGCGATTTTTGCATCAAAACTCTAGATCCTTTACTTTTTAGGCTCTAGGTTCTCCCCCCAAGGACCCTATCCCCCATTTGTCTAATCATCAACTCAAACTTTTCTTGAATCGTTTTATAGCTATATTCTAAAGGCTTTACCTCTCTATCAATACGATCTTGCAATTCTTTTGTATGCTCTTCTAAAATATCTACACAGACTTTATCAATATGCAAGTTTTTTTCCATTTCTCTCAAAATTAAAATTGCCTGATCCCATTCCATAGCTTCTTTATAGCTCCTTCTAGAAATTAGTGCACTCACAATATCAGCCACTGCAACTATTCTATCGCTCGCACTTAATTCACTACCTGGAATCGCATAGGGATAGCCTAATCCATTTACTTTCTCATGATGTCTAATTGCAATTCTTACTATTTCGTCATTAAAAACTTGCTTTAAAATCTCCTCGGTAAAATAAACATGACCTTCCATCATTCTACGCTGATCTGCTGTCAGTTTTTGATTCGATTCTAAAATAGAATTAGAGATAGCAATTTTACCAATATCATGCACCAGAGTCGCATAATATAAGGTTTCTAACTCTTTCTTCGAGAGCTTTAAGTGTTCCCCTAAAAACATGCTAATTGTAGTTGCAGTAACAGAATGTAACATTGTAGTTTTACTTTTAAAATCTACGGTATGTATCAACATTTCTAAGTAATTATCTGCTTCTTCTCGGTCAATAGGCAGACCTTCGATCTTCGCTTCTGCCCAAGTCATAATATGCTCGCTCCAATCCATTTGTGAAAACATATCATGTTGAAGATTATTGCTTAATAGCTCTAGGTAGCACTCGTCAAACAAATCTAGCCTTCTAAAGCTAGATAGTATTTCTGTAGGTTCCATTTTACTTAAAATGGCGATATCAATCCTGTCTGCAAGATGAATAAGCTGTGCAAAGCACTTAATTCCATCCTTTACATACTCCATCTCTCGATAAGGTGTATGATGATAATAAATCACTTCAGCCTTCTTCTTGAGAGGTGTAAATTGTTCTAAAAACAAATATCCATAAATGGAATGGGCATCTACACTTTCTGTTTCAAACTGCACCATCTTATCGATTTCTTCGGTCTTATATGCCCCCACATCATGAAATACTGATAATAAAAACAACTCCTTTTTCTCTTCTTCAGAAAACTCCATCCCTTGGGTTAGTTGTTCTACTATATACGCCACCCTTACTCCGTGGTCCACTAATCTAGTGTCATAGTAAGCTAAAGCCTTAATACATAACATTAAAATCTGTTGACGCGATATCATTGAGTCCATCTCGTTGCTCCTTATCTCATTCTGCTTCTTCTCTAATTTTCTTCAGATGTTTTCTAATTGTTTCCTCAAATCCATTACCTGTTGGTTTATAATAATGCTTATCATTTAATTCGTATGGCAGATACTGCTGCTTTACATAATGATTTTTGTAATTATGAGCATATTGATAGCCCACACCTCTTCCTAACTTTTGAGCGCCTTTATAATGAGAGTCTTGCAAATGTGCTGGAATCGGCAAAGAACCTGTACTTGAAACATCCACATTTGCTTCGTTAATTGCCAGATACGCAGCATTGCTTTTCGGTGCACAAGCCACATAAGAAACTGCCTGTGATAAAATAATTTGTGCCTCTGGCATGCCAATCCTCTCCACTGCCATACTCGCATTTGTTGCTACGACAAGTGCCATGGGATCTGCATTTCCCACATCTTCTGAAGCGCAAATCATAATTCTCCTTGCAATAAACTTTACATCTTCTCCAGCATAAAGCATTCGCGCTAAATAGTAGACGGCAGCATCTGGATCACTCCCTCGCATACTTTTAATAAAAGCGGAAATGGTATCATAATGATTGTCTCCACTTTTATCATAGCGCACGGTTTTCTTTTGAATACATTGACCAGCAACTTCTAAGCTAATGTGAATTTTCCCATCAACACTTCTCTGTGTTGTCATCAATCCAATTTCAATGGCATTCAGTGCATGCCTAGCATCTCCCCCCGAAATATCTGCTAGAAACTCTAAGGCATCTGGTTCAATAACAGCATCGTATGCCCCCATCCCTTTATCTGCATCTGTAATAGCTTTCTGAATCAACTTCTTGATATCGTCTTTTTCTATTGGCTTTAATTCAAATATAATAGACCTAGAAAGCAAAGCTCCATTCACTTCAAAATATGGGTTTTCTGTTGTTGCTCCAATTAATATAATCGTGCCGTCTTCCACAAAGGGTAATAGATAGTCTTGTTGGCCTTTGTTAAATCTATGAATCTCATCCACGAACAATATAGTTCGCTTTTGATACATCCCTAAATTATCCTTCGCCTTCTTTACGACTTCCTCCATGTCCTTTTTCCCAGCAACTGTGGCATTGATTTGCATAAAGTTCGCACTAGTGGTTCCTGCAATAACTTTTGCAAGAGTAGTCTTCCCTGTTCCTGGAGGACCATAGAAAATAATGGAGCTAAGTTTATCTGCTTTGATAGCACGATACAATAATTTATCTCTTCCGATAATATGCTCTTGTCCTACCACTTCCTCTAAACTAGTTGGTCGCATTCTTGCAGCTAAAGGGCTTTCCTTTTCTTTTTGTTGATTGCTCATATATTCAAATAAGTCCATGTTAAATCCTTCTCTCAAAGTACTTTATTCCATTGTATCACATCTAAGTATTTTCTTCAAAATATAATTTCTATTCCTAAACTTAAGGCATAATTATTTCATCTACGGTAACAAATTCAAAGCCCATTTCTTGTAATTCATCTACAATAATGAGTGCTGCCTCTACGCTAGTTTCATATTTATCATGAAGCAAAATAATCCCATTATGTTCTGCTTCTTTCACCACTTGATTTACAACAGCATCCACATCTTCTGTACACCAATCTCTAGGATCTATATTCCAAAATACGGGTAGCATTCCACTAGCCTCCTCTACTTGGCTCGACCAATGTCCAAAAGGAGGTCTAACATAATGCACTTCCTCCCCTGTTATCTCTTCCATTACATAATTAGTCTCTTCTAATTCTTTTAGAAAAATTTCTTCCTCTACTTGTGTTGCACTGATATGATGATAGGTATGATTTCCTATAAAATGGCCATCCTCATACATATCTTCTATAATCTCAGGATACATTTTTGCATGTTCTCCTATCACAAAAAAACTGGCCAACACACCTCTTTCTCGCAATCCCTCTAATAATATCGGTGTATTAATAGGATGTGGCCCATCGTCAAATGTAAGTGCTATCCTTTTCTCTTCTATTTCCTCTGTTTGCACACTAAATGCGCTTGCTTTTTCACTGTAATTATACTCTCTCCTGACACTTAATAGTATGAAACAGATACAAGAAAAGAGCAGACCTAAAATTGTGCTTACATACAACAATCTTCTATCTACTCTATCTTTGCTTTTCATCATATATTTTCCTTACTTTTTTATCAATATATGCATGTTTTTTATGATTATGTTATACAAATTGATTTTTCTCATGGTCATAGAAATAATCAATATGAGCTAACTTTTCTAATATCTCAGCTTGATTC
>CAYJHO010000101.1:0-8235 GCA_964369945.1 uncultured Lachnospiraceae bacterium | reverse complement strand
AAATACCAAATCAAGAAAAGCACCTAATTTACTAGATTTATGTGTTAATCTCGCAACTGTTCCATCTAATACATCCATGGCTCCTGAGAGCCATAGAAATACTAGTCCAATCATTCTATAATCAAAAACGACAAAAATTGCACAGGCCAAACCAAGTAAAAAAGCAATAACTGTTATGGTATTTGGATGTAACTTAGTGAGTCCTGTTGCCTTTGCTGTTATATCAAAACTTTTTTGCACACTGCTTCTAATACTAGTATCTAACATACGATCACCTTACCTTCTCACGATTTTCTCTACTATTTTTTTTTGCCAAGGCGCAACATGAGCTTTAAATGCATCTATTGCTAAGGTTTTTAAAATTTCTCCCTCTATTGGATACTGATAAATAACAGAAAGTAATTCCGTCAACTTACATTTCTTTGCAACCATATAAGAAATTATAGGTAGCATTTCTCCTGCTTTATCTCCAACAATGGTACCTCCAATAATCCTTCCCTTTCTATCTAAAATTACCTTCACAAAACCAGATGTATCACCCTCAGCCATTGCTCTATCATTTGTGTTTAAATCTAAACTATATTCTTCTCCAAATAAATCTTCATTTTCTGCTTGCTCTTTGTTATATCCTACATGTGCAACTTCTGGAAGAGTATAGGTTGTCCATACCACTTGGCTATAATTCACCCTGTATCTAGGAGTAATCAGAGCGTTTTTCACAGCAATTCCTGCCTCATAAGATGCCATATGGGTAAATTGAAACTTTCCTCTTACATCACCACAAGCATAAATATTGGAAATATTTGTTTGTAATTTATCATTCACTTGAATATAATTTCTTTGATCCACTTCAATTCCTAGTTGTTCTAACCCTAAACCTTCTATATTAGGAACTCTACCAACAGCTAATAGCAACAAATCTCCTCTTACTTCCATAGGAATTCCACCTTGCTTAAAAATTACTATAACTTGATTTCCCTCTTGAATGACTTCTTTAATTTCACTTTCCATAAAAAACTTCATCTTATCGTCTTCAAACTGCTTTCTCATTACCGCTTCTACTTCCGGCTCATCTTTTGGAAACAATTTCTTAGCTCTTGTTACAAAATGTACCTTGGATCCTAAATGAGCAAAACCCTGTCCTAACTCTAAACCGATAGGTCCAGATCCTATCACGATAAGATTCTTAGGTAACTCCTCTACTTCGAATATTTCTTCATTCGTGTAATAATGTACTTCTTCTAGCCCTGGAATATTTGGAATGAAAGCTCTAGATCCAGTGCTTATGATCATAGATTTCCCTTCATAAATTTCACCGCACACTTCCACTTGATGTTTTGTTATTATTTTCCCATGTCCTATTACTACGTCGACACCTAAACTTTCAAAGCGTTCTACTGAATCATGGGGTGCAATCTCTGCAATTACACTAGCTACTCTGTCTTTAATTTCTTTCATAACAACAGTCATATTTTCATTATGAATGCCATACTTTTCACCTTTACTTATTGCATGAGCCAAATGGCAGGATTTCAAAAAGGTTTTGCTAGGTACACATCCGTAATTCAAACAATCTCCACCCATCTTCCTACTTTCCACTAATAAGACCCTTGCTCCCATTGATACTGCAAGGGAAGCTGCTACCAAACCTGCGCTACCTGCACCAATTACTATCAATTCATATTTATTATTCACTTTTACCACACTTTCTCACAAGAAACACAATACACCTTCTAACTTCTCATTATTTTAACACGTTTTCATGCGCAATTCAACAAATTATCTTAATTATTCGCAAATTTTAAGCTTTTTGCTTTTATTCAATTTAAAAATCAAAAAACTGCTGTTTATGGTATACTAATTAATCCATAAACAGCAGTTTTTTCTTACTACATTATTTTCTATTCAATTTAGCTAGAGCTTGTATCTTCTCTGTTATCTGAAGCAGCTCATTAGAGCTAGGCTTCTTTTTATCACTATGTATCATTACGGTTCCTACATATACTTGAAAGGTATTGCACTCCATTTGATTTAACAAATCTATTTTCTTTTTAATTTTCTTACTCAATTTTGATAAAACATGCTCATTAGCACCTTCTAATAGCACTAAAAAGGCATCTTTTTTCATTCGTGCAGGGAAATCGTAAGTTCTAATAGACTCTTGTACAATAGATGCTACTTTTGCTACATATCCTTCACTTACAGTCTTATCAAATGTTAAGTTCGTATAAATCAATCCAAACTCTACATCATCATCATGGCAAAGCCCATCTAGCTTTTGTTGCATAAAATCTTTTGTATATAACTGAATCGGTTCTATATTTCTAGTGAATCCTTCATTCACAATCATCGGCTCCCAATTTTCTTTCCTACTGCTAATTCTATGACCTAAGTGCCGATGTATCATTGACATTAGAAAATAGAAGCTTATGGTGGCTGCGATAGAAGCGATATACACTTGAGTGAGTCGTATCACCCCCAACTGCATATTGGTTTCAATATGAAAGTTAATATAAATAGCAAGTGTCATAATCCCTACTAAAGCAGACATAATCTCTGCCAAAATTGGTCTCTTTGAAACAATCTTCATATATCCAAACGGAACCAACTTATGTACTATGTAATATATAAAACTTAACACAAGCAAAGTGGAGCATATGGTCATCATATAATAGGTTCCTACATAATAAAACTCTATAGGTTCAACTTTAATCGCATTGGCAAAAGCAAAAAGTGTCAGCATAAATACCACTTCAATATGCAACATAATTACGGTTACTAAGAAAAGGACTTGACGAATCTTTGCACCTGAAATCATCCAAAACTCCACTGCTAAAATCAAAATAACACCGAAATACAAGACTTGTTTCGGTATATCTGCCATATTGAGAACTAGTAAAATCCCTGTATTTATAATTCCATAAATCCTGTGTATACTTTTCTTACGTTTTCCTTTATATAAAACTCGACTCCCAAATTCAAAAAGAGCAATATTAAACATATAAAAAACAAGAGTACTAATAATAATCCACTGTATCAACGTATCCACGATGCCACCTTACTATGTGCTATAGTGCACATTTACTACATCTATGTACTGTTACAATTTAATTATAGCATACTCTTGTTCTAAATTATCTAAACTTTTTAAGAAATTTCTGTAATTGGTTTAGGCTTTGCAAAATAATATCCTTGTGAAAATGGTGCATTGTATTCACAAATCAATGATTGAATTTCCTCGTTCTCTACAAACTCACATACTACTTTAGCACCAATCAAATCTGCCAAGTAACAAATAGAACGGAAAATAATTAGGTTCTCTTCTTTCTTAGTGATATGCTTGATAATACTTCCATCCACCTTAATATAATCTGGCTTCAATGAAATAAGTCTTGCATAGGATGCATAACCTGCTCCAAAATCATCTACCGCAATCTGACATCCTATACTTCTAATTTCTTGAATAAAAGAAAAATATACTTGATCTTCTACAAAGTTCTCTGTTTCCACAAATTCAATTAGTACCCTTCTTGGATCATTATACGCTTCCAACTCTTGAATAAACCAGGTTCTAAATTCTGTAGTTTGTATATCATATAAAGAAATATTAATTGAAACTTCTTCTGTTCGATTTCTAAAATCGTCTAACACTCTTTGAATCATCATACGACTCAATTTGTTATAAAACTTATATTCCTTAGCTACTGCTAGAAAACAATCTGGAAAGTGTACTACTCCATTCTCATCTACAATACGCATAAGCGCTTCATACTTATCAAAACAGCCTGTTTCATTGTTATGTATTCCTTGGTAGTATGGAACTAAATGACAATTGTTCACTGCCTTACTTAATAGTTCTACCACACTTGAGTTAATATTTAAACCTGAAACATCTTCTAACTCATCCTTACACACTAAAAAATTTGCTTGCATGTCCTTATTGAACAAAAATGTGTTTAATGCTCTTTCGATCATATGATCTGCTTGAAGCACAAGCGCAAATCTAGATACTCCACTTAGTGGTGTACTATCTGCAGTAGTGTGTTCAAACTGATCATAGAAAAATTGCATAACTCGAATAAATTCACTCTTCGGCATATCTGAATTAGACACTAGTATAAAACTGCGATAATTAAATGCATATAAGTGAATTAATTGATTTAGCTGCATTGCCTCTAACGCTTGCTGTACCAACTTTAACACTTCATTGCAACCAAGATAAAAAGTCTCTACACCTTGTGTTGCTATCGCTAAGTCTGCATTGACAATTTCTGTCATACACATTTTGTTATACTGAAATTCTTCTAAATCTAAATAATATTGATTTACGTTAGGAATCCCATAATGGGGATCAATATTCGCATTTTTCTCTAAAACTCGGCTCATTCTATTACCTCTTCATCTCACTCTTCAATAGATTGTAACATGTTATTTACCGCTTGTATATCCATAATATGACAAAATTAAAAATTTTAGTTTTATAACTTTTTGTCATAATTGTATAAATTTTCTCATAGTATTTATAAAAAGAAAATTATATTATGACTAAAATCCCTTGTATTGGAATCGCTGGAAAACCTAGCCAAACTAGCAACTATGAAGTTGCATGTTTACAAATAGGCTTTTCTATTACAACTAGCTTATTTGCAAAAGACTTCGAACAATGTGATGCTTTGCTTTTACCTGGAGGTGGGGACATTACCCCAGCCTTTTTCGGACAAAGTAATCATGCTTCACGCATCATAGATACCGAATTAGATATCTTGCAACTCCAGATTCTAGAATATTTTACTTCTACCAAGAAGCCCATATTAGGAATTTGTAAGGGAATGCAACTGCTCAATATATTCTTTGGTGGAACCTTAAAGCAAGACCTAGCAGAATCGAGCTTTCACCAAGCCAATGATTGTTCAAAAGATTTATACCATTCTACCACGATTACTCAAAACTCGATCCTATACCCCTTGTATGGTTCTCAACTATTGGTTAATTCCAACCACCATCAAGGAATTCATAAACTTGGACTTGGTCTAGAAATTACGCAAACGACAAGTGATGGGGTGGTGGAAGCTATTGAACATACTTCACTTCCTATTCTAGGTGTTCAATGGCATCCTGAAAGATTGTATCATCCCATAGAATCTTGTGAAGAAAAATATCACATTGGAAATCTATTACTGGCACACTTTTTTCTAAAACATCTTACTTAGGCAATATTAGTCTCTTTAACATGGTTGCCACCATGGTTTTCTTTTCTTCTTCTAATTGGCGGATTTCCTGAATCATAATTGGCAAATACTTCTTCCAGTCATCTAATAAGTCAATCACATTATCACTGTTAGAGCTTTCGACTATTTGATACAAGGAATTCGCTACTTCTCTCAATTCATTTTCATCTAATGATTGCAACCATAGATTAATATTTTTCTGAAAAAAGTAATGTTCTTTTGGAACTCTCTTGGATCTACAAATAGACTCTCCTACTATTTGCCATGTCAGTCCCGAGTGTTGCATCCACCCTCTAGATTTACTTTCAACTACTACATAATCTGTTTCTGATTCTAGTAATAAACCTACCATAGATTTCTTCGGGATATATTTCTTTACTTTATGTGAAATACTTTGATATTTTGCGCTCCCCTGAGTGCCTTTTCGAAAACCGGGACCATCAAAATTATAAATGTGACAAATTCTTTCTTGTAAATCTTTTCCTAGTAGCATTGCACTATATACCGCTAGATTGCCACCTTTGGAATGCCCAATTACATCAAGTTGTCCTGGTACCAATCGTGTTAGTTTTTCTAAATATATTCTACTATATTCCTGAGATGGAACAGGGAACATATAGGTCATATTCAAATCTTCTTTCCAACCCACTAAATTTTCATCTGTTCCTCGAAAGATTATTTTCACACTAGAATCTTCCAAAATGCAGGTCAAGGCTGCAAATTGACTTTCTGATTCTTTAGAAATCCAATTTGCATACGCTACACATTTCATACGACTAAAACGTCTAGAGTTTGCCATTTTTTCCAATAATAACTTTTGTTTCTTTTCGAAAAATATTTGGCGATATGTATGCTGACTATACTTTGATTGTACAATTTCTTCTACACTAATTAAATAGGTGATTCTTTCAATAGGTGCTACGATTCCCTCTAATTTTAAATAGGAAAATTGAGATAAAATTAGTGCATCAACTTCATTAAATGGTATTTGAAAAAAAGAATATCTTCCATAATCTTCTAAGTACTCAAATATTGTCCCCATAATCCCTTCCTATCTAGTCTTCAAAAATTCATATTCGCGCTTTGCCTTCTCATCATCAGGATAATCTAACAGATAATTCTCCATTAATTGTCGAGCTGTATCAAAGTCTCCTAGAAATTCATAGGCAATGATTTCATGATATCTTAAAATTTGCATCATCATTTCATCTTCGCAATCTAAGCCCTTTTGGAAAGCATCTAGTGCTGCATCATAAGATTCTCGCTTCAACTGACACAAACCTAGTTGATTGTAAAGAGTCGCATCTTGGAATTCATTCACTGCTTCTGCATAGATACTTGCTACATAATTGATATCTCCTAATGCCTCATAACATTTACCGAGGTACAATACGACATCCGAAGTCTCTGGATTAACAATCATTTCCAAGTGATCAATCGCCAATTCATAATCTTGAACATAATAATACATGCGCCCTAAATCAAAATCAGACATCCTTGGATTGGAATCTATGGTATCCATTATAATTTCTTGCCCTACTTCTTGTTGTTCAAAATCTACTAATATCTGATAAATTTCAATAATTCTATCGTATTGATTGGGCTCTAGTTCGATTGCCCTGCGAAAGGCTTCTACCCCTTCCTTACTTCTCTCTAGTTGTAATAATGCAATTCCATTTAAATAATGCAATGGTGCATCCTTAGAATTTAATTCTAATAAGGTTTCATAGATTCTTTGTGCCTCCTCAATACGTCCAACCTTAGTATATGCAAGTGCTAAATATTGATTCAAATCATAGTCTACTGCTTCCATAAATCCTGCACTGATTCCTATCGCTTCTTCAAAAGAAAGAGCAGCTTGTTCAAAATCTCCAATTCCTATCTGTGCAATCCCTTGAATTCTATACCATTCCTTTTTCTCCTCTTGAGATTTTTCTTCCAAATTAGTAGCATCAATTTCTCTCAGAATCTTCTCATATTCCATGGCTTCTATAGAGGCATGCATTGCCTCTATAGAGTTCACTGCTTGTGCATCTTGCATCTCATTATTAGCACAAGCACTTGTTATTAATACACTTATAAGCAATACACTGCCTACAATCATCTTATTTTTCTTCATTTACATCCTTCTCATTCATACATCGATCTACCCCTGCAATACTATCCAAAAGACTGATTCCTGCCCGTTCTAACTTATGCAAATTCATGGTTAAATTGTGCATTCCTTCTTCGCTATCATATCTAGTTTCTTGTATTTGATTTTCTGATAGCCCTATTCTTTTTCCTGCATGTAATGCAATATCATACATAGAATAAGAACCGCTTGAACCATAATTATACACTCCACCTTCTAAGTCAAACACTTTTGGTAGGTGATCAATTACTTCTCTTACATAGGTAACCCCTCTATAATCGTCACTTGCAAAATGTAATACACTTCCCTCTTCTTTAGCCTGTAATAAAATCATCATTAGATTTCCACTATTTTTAAGAGATTTACTCGGCATATCATACATCCAGGTTAAACGTAAACAAACCGCTGATTTCAAAAGAGAAGTTACTATTTTCTCTCCTTCTAATTTACCTTTCGCATATACGGATTCTGCATGCTCATCTCTACCCTCGCGGTTTCCATCTCGATCTAAATCAAAATTGGCCTGTTTGATGAAATTTTTATGATATACCTGATCTGAACTCATGAAAATCATCTTTGCTTTTGTCTCTTTGCATGCCAATGCCAAATTTCTAGTCCCTTCAATATTCATTTCATCATGTTCTTCTTTGTTTGCCTCTGCGTAGCCAATATCTGAAATAGCAGCGCAATGAATAACCACATCCGGTCTTATGTGTTCCACATAATGCATCACATCTTCTAAATTTGAAAAATTAACTTGAGATCTTGTTGCAGTATAAATCTGATATTTACTTTGCAAAATGGCCTGTATACGACTTCCCAAAAAACCTGTTGTTCCTGTCACTAATACTTTTTTCATAGCTACCCTCCATA
>CAYJHO010000100.1:0-8442 GCA_964369945.1 uncultured Lachnospiraceae bacterium | reverse complement strand
GCATTGCTGTTTACTTTTCAAGGTGCCAATTCGAACAAGTTCGAATACCAAACAAGCTTGGATTTCTTTTGCAAACTTCGCTCTATTTGCTTTCGCATTTAAAACTCCATTTCATTTGCATTTTTCAAAAGAAGTTTCTTTCGACGGCAGATGGAGGGATTTGAACCCTCGCGCCGCTATTAACGACCTGCACCCTTTCCAGGGGTGTCCCTTCAACCTCTTGGGTACTTCTGCATAAAGCTTTAATACTTTCCGAGGAGTTGAAACTCCAGCGGAGAGGGTGGGATTCGAACCCACGCGCCCTTTCGGACAAACGGTTTTCAAGACCGCCTCGTTATGACCACTTCGATACCTCTCCGTAACCGCCTTGCTCAGCGGCAAAATCTATACTACCAAACCCTATGCCATATGTCAACACTTTTTTTAAACTTTTTTTACATTTTTTTCAACAATGTCTGCAAAGCCTTATTTTACGGGCTTTTTACAATAATTTTATTTTTGTTTTTTTTAGATCCAAAATACAAAATTATATCTTCCGCGAAAATAAAATTTGTTCTGCTGCTAAAATATCTTCTTTTGTTGTGATTTTTATATTCGAATAACTCCCTTCGATTAACTTTACTTTTATAGAAAGTATCAATTCTGCCACCATAGCATCATCTGTAATTAAAATATTTTGCTCTTGTAAACTTTTTTCTTTTTCTATCATTTTGGAGTAAGCAGAAAATATTTCATCCAATCGAAAAACCTGTGGGGTTTGCACTTGCCACAGCTGATCTCTTCTTGGGGTATTCGTCACAAAATTATTTTCATCTACCATTTTAATCGTATCCTTAACTGGAACTGCTGCTACCCCATTCCCATTCACTTCCACGGATTCCTTTAAACGACACAAGAGTGGATGGTCAAGAAAAGGCCTTGCTCCATCGTGAATATAGACTACTTCTGCACCAGGACAACACTCCTTAATGTAGTTTAAGCCTGCAAAAACAGAATGATAACGCTCTTTGCCACCTTCTACAATTGCTACCACTTTCTGAAAACCATAAGCTTCTACGATCTCCTTTTTACAATATTCTATTTCTTCGGCTGAGGTAACTAAGATGATTTCATCTATAAAACTCTCCTCTAGAGCTTTGAGTGAATAATATAAAATCGGCTTACCTTCCAATAAAAGGTACTGCTTTTTCACAGTACCTCCCATACGTTTTCCACTACCTGCTGCCAAGACAATTGCTACCTGCTTTTTCATAAGGTGCCCACTCTTTCTCCAATTTTCAAATTAGGAACGGCATTCAAATCAAATCCATGACGAGTTCCAGCTATAAATTCATAATAGCCTGCCACTGCAATCATAGCCGCATTGTCGGTACAATAAATAGGAGATGGATGGACGAATGTTATCCCTTTCTTCTCACAAGCTTCTTTCATTGCTGCACGTAAAGAACTATTCGAAGCCACCCCACCTGCAATGGCTAGCTTAGACATTCCTTGTTCTTTGGTTGCATGAACGGCTCTTGATACCAATACATCGATGGCTGCCTTTTGAAAAGAAGCAGCTACATCTGCCTTCACCACTTCTTCACCTTTCATTTGGCATCCATTCAAATAATTCAAAACAGCAGACTTCAAGCCACTGAAACTAAAGTCATATTCACTGTCACCTACCTTGGCTCTTGGAAAGGCTATGGCGTCTGGATTTCCTTCTTTTGCCAAAGCATCAATCTTAGGCCCACCAGGATAGCCTAAGCCTAAGGTTCTTGCCACCTTATCAAAGGCTTCACCTGCTGCATCGTCTCTTGTTCTCCCAATAATTTCATATTGGCCATAATCCTCTACCTTTACTAGATGAGAATGTCCCCCTGATACCACCAATGCCATATAAGGAGGCTTTAACTCAGGATTTTCGATATAATTTGCACTAATATGCCCTTCAATATGATGCACTCCCACCAAAGGCTTGTCTAGGGCAAAGGCTAAGGATTTTGCAGCAGAAACTCCTACTAGTAAAGCTCCTACCAAACCTGGGCCATAGGTTACTGCAATGGCATCCACATCCTCAAATCCTACCCCTGCATCGGATAGAGATTGTTCTATTACTTGATTGATCTTTACCACATGATTTCTAGATGCAATCTCTGGCACAACTCCTCCATATAAAGTATGAAGGTCGATCTGTGAGGAAATCACGTTAGAAAGCACTTCTCCCCCATTTTTCACCACCGATGCGGCAGTTTCATCACAAGAACTTTCTATGCCTAATATATAAATATCTTTTTCCACTCTATTTTCCATTGTAAAAGATTATTCCTTTTCTTCTTCAAATTTCAGTTCTATGGTTCGACCATCCTTTGCGGTATAGGTGGCTTCAAATATCTTTCTTACTTCCTTTAGATATTCTTCTGGCCTTGTTAGGGATGGGCTAAAATGAGTTAACCACAATTCCTTTACCTCTGCTTTCTTTGCCATATCTGCTGCTTCATAAAAGGTCATATGCTTATATTCTCTTGCCTTATCCTTTTTCTCAGGTTCTCCATACATGCCTTCACAAATAAACAAGTCACTACTTGCTGCATGAGTCACAATGCTATCCGTAGGTCTAGTATCCGTGCAATAACATACTTTAATACCTTTTCTCGCTTCTCCTAACACCATATCTGGTGTATACAAGTTACCATCTTCCTCTATAGTTTCTCCTTTTTGTAAGCGAGACCAGTATTTCTTCTCTATCCCATATTCAAGGGCGCGCTCTAACTCAAATTTACCAGCTCGTTTCACCTCTAGACTATAGCCGTAGCATATTACATTATGATTGACACGAAAAGCCTTGATCGTTAAATCCCCAAAAGAGATACTCTCTTCATTTTCTTGCAATTCGTGAAATACTATCTTAAAAGGTAATTCTGGCGCAATGACTCTGAGTGCATTTACCGTACGCTCTAGCCCCTTAGGTCCTATCAATAAGAGTGGCTCCACCCTGTCTGCATTTCCCATCGTTAAAAGCATCCCCGGCAAGCCGCTGATATGATCTGCATGATAATGTGTAAAACACATCACATCGATTGGTTTAGGACTCCAGCCCTTTTCCTTCATGGCAATCTGAGTTCCTTCTCCACAATCAATCAAAATACTACTTCCATTGTATCTAGCCATCATCGAAGTTAACCATCGATAAGGAAGTGGCATCATCCCCCCTGTACCTAATAAACAAATATCTAACATTAATCATTCACCTTTTCATTTCTAATAAACTTTCGATACACATAGGCATCTTCCTTTGGATTTTGATACACATTAGGACGTATCCCAATCCGTTCAAATCCTAGTGCTTCATATAATCTATAGGCAGACTCATTGGAGTATCTCACTTCTAGAAACACTCTTTCTACTGCCCTCTCACGACCTTTTTCTAATAAATATTCTAACAACTTTCTACCAATCCCTTGGTTCCTTGCCTCTGGATGCACTGCTACATTCATAACGCAGGCTTCTTCAAAGCTAATCAGTAGACCACACATACCTAGGATTTCCTCTCCTTTTTCTGCTACTACATAGAGATTCCCAAGCTCTAACTCACTACGAAAAGCATCCTCACTCCAAGGATCTGAAAAACATAAGCTTTCGATTTGATGAACCTTAGCAATATCTGCTTGTTCCATAAGTCTTATTGTTATCATACTACTCTCGTTCCATTCTTTCTCGCTCTGCCTGACTCATTCTATAATAATCTGGTGCATGGTCATTTGACTTTACTAGTTTCCCCTGTTTTGCATATTCTAACGCTAAGGCTGCAATACTTCCCGCCTTTTGGCGCAACATATGAGCTGGTGCAAAACAAACTGGCACCTCGACTTGTTCTAATATCATCTCACGAAATACAGGAACTCCATCCCCTAAAAAGGTGACAGGCCTTCCTAGTTCATTGATCGTTGCAATGCACTCCTCAATTCCGCAAGCACAAGCCTCTATCCTTGTTTCCATCTTATACTGATGATCTTCCACTATAAATTCATAGCCACCTGTATAGACTTGGTTTCTTCTCGCATCCATAATAGGGCATAATAAACCTTGTGTTCCTAACATATTGTAGGCAAGCCCTTCTAAGGTTGGCACTTCTATGATTGGAAGCTTTAGACCTAATGCCAATCCTTTGGCAGTTGCTGAACCAATCCTTAAGCCTGTAAAAGATCCTGGCCCACTAGCCACAGCAATGGCTTCTATCTGATTTAATTCTAAATCAATCATCTTCTTGATTTCATCTAACATTGGCAACAATGTTTGTGAATGTGTCTTCTTATAATGAATGCTATACTCGGCAATGAGATTGCCCTCTTCTATGATGGCAATACTTGCGGTAAGCCCTGAACTATCTATGGCTAATATCTTCACCCTAGTCCCTCCAAATTCTGAATGGTAATTCTTCTATAATCAAAGCCTTTGCTTAAATCTTTTTCAATACGAATCTGTACACAGTTTCTTGGCAATAATTCTTCAATCAAACTTGCCCATTCAACCAAGGAAACCCCTGCTCCAAAGAAATAATCTTCATAGCCAATTTCATCCATTTCTTCAATATCCGCAATGCGATATACATCAAAATGATAAAAAGGCATTCTCCCTGTGTCATATACTTGCACAATAGTAAAGGTTGGACTGTTCACATATTCCTCTATCCCTAAGCCTTTCGCAAGCCCTTGGGAAAACACAGTCTTTCCCACTCCTAAATCTCCGTCTAAGGTAATAATGGTTCCTGGCTTTACCACTTCACCAATTCTTTTAGCCAACAAAAAAGTATCTTCTGCTGACTTACTTTCTCTAATATCTAACATAACAATCCTTACTTTCTAATTTTCATTCGTCCTTCTTCCATATATAAGGAAAGCATCTCTATTACTGCTTTTTCTTTTTCAGCCAATTGCTCTTTTGGAAAAATACAAGCGTTTACTGGATTGGTATAGACAATGATACTTCTTTTGGTTGCCACTGCTTTATACATATCTGCCCAAACCTGTAACTCCTTAGCCTCCCCTTGAGACACCTGTATGCCTTGTTCTGACAAGCTATAGTGTAGTGGATTCTTAAAGGCTGGATTTTTCAGTGCTTGTTGTTTACTTTTAAGAAACAAGGTCCAAGGTAAATATCCCACTGATATCACCCCAACTATCAAATATAATACACTCCAAGTCATGACAAATAAGCTGATACAAATCAAGAAAATCAAAATACTTACAATCCCTTGCCCTGATGCATAAATATGTCGCATCATATAATTATATAAATCTCCACTGCTAATCTTAATATCAAATTCTAGTTTTTCCATCATAGCACCATTCCTTATAGTTATCGTAACTTTTATAATACTATATCCTTTCTACAAAAACAAGCAATTATCCTATTCTAATATTTCTACAAGACTTGCAATCAGTTCTTCTGCATCGTCCATATAATACAAAGTGGAATCGATGAGTAAGTCTCCCTGATCACCTACAGTAATCGTTTCTAACTCTTCATGCAATTCATCCATCCAAACAATGGTAAGAAATTCTTTAGACTCTTCTGAAAATGGTATCGCTCCAATCAAACTAGTAATGAAACTATTCCATGTGCGCCTATACGGATAAGATTCTATCACTTCTATCAGTTCTTCCTGCACCCCACTTGCAAGATTTTCATAAACTTGCCCCGTAGTCTCATGTGGCAGCACTACGCCCTCTTCTGAGCTTTGTTCTACCACCTGCATCCTACCTACCATAAATGTATTTTCTTTCAAGTCATCTGAAAGTTCAAGTTGCATCGGCCAATAGTATAGAAGTAATAGAAACAAAACACCAATAACAAACATAAGACAAATCATTGTTTTTCTGCCCCAGCCACACTTCATACCTAACTACCTCTCTTTCCTAATTAATACCATAGCAACATAACCTACTGTACACCTATACTATTATGGTACTCCTCTTCTTTCTATTTGTAAAGCAAAGATATGGTAATATCCATGGAACTATGGGTATAGGATTTTGTATCATATTACCTATTTGATTAGTTATTGAACAAGAAAACCTACTTAAGTATAGCTTAATTTTATAGCATATTTTCACAAATCTCTGCTTTGAACTTATAAATTCTTTACAATCTACCTTCTTATATTTGACAAGAAAATTGACCCATGCTACACTTTTAATAGGACTTGTTTTGGCACAGTCTATGATTAGAAAGTGATGTTTCTAGACTTTTCACTTGGAACCATAGTGACGATACCCTGCTTCGTACCAGAGATGTCTTTATGAAAAATGAAACTGGAAATCGTTTCCTCCTATTGGGCATTGAAAATCAAAGTAGCATTCATTATGCCATGCCTCTGCGTGTTTTAACCTATGATGTGTTAGGATACAACAAACAGTGGGAAGAGCTTAAGAAGAAGAGACGAACAGAGGGTGCTTTAAGTTCTACTGAATTTCTCTCTGGCATGAAAAAGGAAGATAGCTTACATCCTATCTTCACCTTAGTTCTTTACTATGGAGAAGAGCATTGGGATGGACCACTTAGCTTACATGACATGCTTCATGCTGCTCCAAAAGAAATGGAACCCTATGTGGTAAGCTATCATATGAACTTAGTAGAAGTCATAAAAAGTGAGAAATTTACCTTCCACCATCCAGAAGTAGAGGCTCTGTTTACGATCTCTAGGTCACTACTAAATGGACAGATCGCACAGGTACAAAAAGAATATAAAGATGTAGAGCTAAATCCAGAGCTGATTGGAGTCATTGGAGAAATTGTAGGCTCTACTAGCATCATAAAACAATCCGAGAAAGGGGAATGTAATATGTGTAAAGCATTAGATGATTATGGAAATCAACAAAAGAATATTGGCGTAGAACTTGGCATAGAGCGTGGCATGGAACTTGGTGTAGAGCGTGGCATGGAACTTGGTGTAGAACAAGGAATCTCACAAATGGCTACTGGCATTGTGTTGACCTTAAAGCAACTAAATCTTCCTAGTTCTGCCATTCTATCGGCGCTGATGGAAAACTGCCATTTAAGTATGGAGCAAGCAACTAGCTTTATGGATTCTTAAGCAAACTTCATATAAGATCAAAGAATAGCATGATTTCTGGAAAGCGAGATTACTATGAGCAAGAAGAAACATACCTACAAAACAAAAGATACTAGATTTAAGCTCTTTTGGAAAAACAATGAACGTTTTGCTGATTTATTCAATACCATACTATTCTCTGGTCAAAGCATCCTTTCTTCTGAATGCCTGAAAGAACAAGACAGTGATGTTTCTAGACTTTTCACTTGGAACCATAGTGACGATACCCTGCTTCGTACCAGAGATGTCTTTATGAAAAATGAAACTGGAAATCGTTTCCTCCTATTGGGCATTGAAAATCAAAGTAGCATTCATTATGCCATGCCTCTGCGTGTTTTAACCTATGATGTGTTAGGATACAACAAACAGTGGGAAGAGCTTAAGAAGAAGAGACGAACAGAGGGTGCTTTAAGTTCTACTGAATTTCTCTCTGGCATGAAAAAGGAAGATAGCTTACATCCTATCTTCACCTTAGTTCTTTACTATGGAGAAGAGCATTGGGATGGACCACTTAGCTTACATGACATGCTTCATGCTGCTCCAAAAGAAATGGAACCCTATGTGGTAAGCTATCATATGAACTTAGTAGAAGTCATAAAAAGTGAGAAATTTACCTTCCACCATCCAGAAGTAGAGGCTCTGTTTACGATCTCTAGGTCACTACTAAATGGACAGATCGCACAGGTACAAAAAGAATATAAAGATGTAGAGCTAAATCCAGAGCTGATTGGAGTCATTGGAGAAATTGTAGGCTCTACTAGCATCATAAAACAATCCGAGAAAGGGGAATGTAATATGTGTAAAGCATTAGATGATTATGGAAATCAACAAAAGAATATTGGCGTAGAACTTGGCATAGAGCGTGGCATGGAACTTGGTGTAGAGCGTGGCATGGAACTTGGTGTAGAACAAGGAATCTCACAAATGGCTACTGGCATTGTGTTGACCTTAAAGCAACTAAATCTTCCTAGTTCTGCCATACTATCGGCTCTGATGGAAAACTGCCATTTAAGCAAGGAACAAGCAACTACCTTTATAGATTCTTAAGCAAACTTCATATACGAGTAAAAAATACGGGATGCCACACATCCCGTATTCTTACATTGTATGTATACTTTAAAGGTACCTAGATAATCTCGAGTTCATCTGGCAACCTATAAACTGTATACCTTTTTATTCTACCACATATTTCAAATCTTTCATAGGAAAACTCTGGGTAAAGTTTTTACTACTTTTCTACCCAGAGTTTTCCTATTTTTACCTTACGTTCTCTATCACACCTTGATCCATACGGTACACATGATCACATAACACCTCGATATCTTCTGCATTATGGCTAGCTACTA
>CAYJHO010000099.1:0-8485 GCA_964369945.1 uncultured Lachnospiraceae bacterium | reverse complement strand
ATTTGATTATAAAAATCCAAGAGATTTAAATGATCCATTGGCTATGATTCAACCTATTTTATTAGCTTCTAGAAGAAGTTGCCACGGTTGGGGAAATGACTATTATCAAAGAGGAAACCATAGCTTTAAATTCACATTAACAAGTACCACAAAAGAAGATTCTAAGGCAATTCAAAAGGTAGATGCTGCCAATATGCCTTTTGTTACCAAAACAATTTCTACTACAAAAGAAGCAAAACTTTCTAGTGCAGAGTGCTTCTTTGGAATGAACCAAGACAATGTGGTAGTCAGTGCTTTGAAAAAATGTGAAGATGATAATAGTTTGGTATTTCGATGCTATGAAGTAGAAGGACGGGATGTAGAACTCCAACTAAATTCTTACTTTAACTTAGATAAAATAGAAAAGGTATCTATGATTGAAAATGCGCTAGAAGGAAGAGTAGAACAGCCTCTTCCAATCCCAGCAAGAAATATAGAAACCTATAAGATTAAATGGTCATAACAAAGCCAAACTTGGCAAGGTAGTCAGAATGGGCCTTATACTCTGGATCATATTTGCCAACTAAGCGCCAAAAGGAGCGGTCATGGTTTAAGTGATGAATGTGGCAAAGTTCATGGATGATGACATAATCCATTACCACTGGCGGTGCCATACTGAGCTTATAGTTGAAGGTAAGATCCTTTAACGAGGAACAGGTACCCCATGTACTAGGGCTATCTACAATAGAATAAGATTTACTTTTTACTCCCATATGCTTTTCGAGCTGTGGGAGTCTTTTTTTGATATATTTACTTGTCTTTTTAATATACATAGACTTGATGCTGGTTTCTAGATTTTCTTGATCTAGTGATTCTGATTCTATTAATTGGCCTAAAGGAGTGGGGCTTCCTAGCACAAGGAAAAGCTCAGATTCATCGTAAGTTTTCCTAGATGAAATAAAGCTTCTATTTTCAAAGCGTTGGATCTTTGTTAGCACTTGCTTTTTATTTTGTATTAAAAACTGCTCAATATCGGTGATATTAGTTTTTAAAGGGACTTTTACAGATAAGAGTCCTTCTGGGGAAAAATCATAGCTCATCTTTGTAGTTTTGGAATATTGTATTTGAAATGTTACTTCTATTTGATCAATAATAGTTGTCATAATGTCCTCTTTGTTATGGGTATCGTTAAGTGCATTATAGACCAATTCTATAGACAAAGCAATCTAAGTGTCTATGTTGACTTAGTATAAAAATTATGTAACAATAAGAACTGCATAAAATATGAAGGAGAAGATAACATGATAGGTAAATTTAAAAAGAGCACATGGATTATTATAGTGATACAACTATGTTTTTTGGTTTTGTGGAATTGTAATATTTTTAGTCCCGCAACAGATATTACACTCGATCTAAATCAAGCTTGGGATATGCAATTGACTGAACTTACAGTTGAGGAGGGTCGCATTGATTTCAATATAGAAGAAAATGCACACATTAGCAATGTCGTTGTTCCAGTGGGAACAATCCCATTTGGTGCTTATGAATATACAGTAACGTATAAGTCGTCCTTATTAGGTTATCCTACAGCAATAGCAACAACAGGGAGTGTGAGGCTAGAATCTAATAACAACAGTGCAGGGGTAGTTAGTGAACCATTAGTTTTGAATGATGCAGTAAATGTTTTAACAGGAAGATTTTACATTAACCGATTAGCAAATATTGACGATGCCAATTTCATAATTAATTTTGAAGGAAACGGAACACTCGAAGTAGAATCTATTGTGATGAAAGAGTCACTTATTTACCGTTTTACGCATTTGTTACAATCTATATTTTTGTTAATTCTTGCAAATATAGTTTTCTATATATTTTTTGGTAGCAATCGAAATCTTGTTCGTTCGCATAAGTCAATTTTAATTGTGCTAGGAATTGCTTTGATTGCAAGTCTACCTATGATGACTAATTTTATAGCGTTGACTTCGGGGCATGATACTAGATTTCATATGATGAGAATTATAGGACTAGCAGAAAATATTTTAGATGGGCAATTTCCGTCAAGATTACCGGATAACTTATTAAATGGATACGGATATCCTACATCGATTTATTATGGTGATTTCTTTTTATATTTACCAGCACTTCTATATGCGTGTATGATTCCACTTAGAACGAGTTATCAAGTATATGTTATTGTGGTAAATGTAGCTACAGCTCTAATTGCCTACTACTCATTTAGAAAAATTAGCAAAGACGAAAATATTTCTCTCGTAGCAACCATGCTATATACACTTTCTGCTTATAGATTATCAAATGTTATGTTAAGAACGGCTGTTGGAGAGTATTCGGCTATGACATTTTTACCACTCTTGGTAGTAGGAATGTACTGCATATATATGAGTGAAAAACCTAAGTGGAAGGATTGGTTGCCACTTTCGCTTGGTATGTCAGGTATTATTTTGACGCATATGCTTACCGTACAAATGGTTTTGATTTTCTTGGTTATAGCTGTATTATTTTTATTAAAAGCAACCTTTAAAAAGGACCGATTTTTCGCTTTTATAAAAGCTGTTTTACTAACAGTAGGCCTCACCGCATGGTTTATAGTACCATTTTTAACACCAAGTTCAGTACCGATCAAGGTCTTTTCTGAAGCAGTCTACGAACCACAGGCACATGGTTTATATCCAGCACAGTTATTTGGATTATTTACTTTTGGGGAAGGAAATAGTGCTTTAGATACTACAAGTGGTGAAATGCCTTTATCATTAGGGTTTCCACTAGTTCTTGCGTTTGTTGGAATTTTAGTATTTTACTTTAATAGGGATAAGTTTAAGGCAGATAGAATAAAGCTTATACATCTAATGTTTTTCTTAACTGGGCTATCTATGATCTTTACGTTACGTATTTTCCCATGGGACTCTATGCAAAATTTGTTTGGGGTAGCGGTAGCTGGGTTTTTGACTAAGGTACAATTTAGTTGGAGATATTTAACAATAGCAGTTGCTTTATTGATTTTCACGACAGTCCTAGTACTTTCTATTGTGAAAGAGAAATCAGTTAAAATATATAATTATACATTGCTTACATTAGTGGCTAGTAGTATTATTTCAGTTGGTTTTTTCTATTCAGATTCAGCATTTAGAGTAGAGGAAAAGAGTTTCCTATATGCTCAACATGCGGATACAACATATATCATGGGGGAGGAATATTTACCAATTGATACAGTGATTACCCCTTACTTTGTGTCAGAAGTGCTTACGGATAATGAACTAGTAATTGTTGAGGACTATACCACTTTAAATGGTGACAATATTATAACGCTATCAAATACAAGCGATGAAGTATCCATAGTCACCTTACCAATTATAAATTATGATAATTACTATGCATATGATCAAGATCAAAATGAAATTCCAATTGTTTTTGGTGAAAATTATAGAATAGCATTAGAAATCGCACCTGGTTTTGAAGGTAGCATATGTATTAAGTATGAACCTCCATTTTTCTGGAGAATGGCAGAGTGGATGAGTCTCATTACTTTGATTATCTTAATTGTCTATATATGCCCACGGTTTAACAAGAAGAGTATACAAAATGACTATAACGAAGTGTCGCAGTAGCGCAATAAAGTGCAAGTTGCACGAACTTGTTCCTAGCGCATTGACAACTCATTAATATGTGCTAGGATATTAGTATGTGCTATATGACGTTGGCAGGAAAATCCGAAGGAGTAACACTCTCAGGTGTCTTTCTTATGAAAGATGAGGACTGTCAATAGATGGCGCTCCGGAGAAGCCCTACATAAGGTAGGGGGCCGAAGGTGCAACAATAAGAAATTATTGAATCTCTCAGGCAAAAGGACGGAGTTAATTCCATATTGTTTTTTAATATAGCGCAATCATATTATACTTTTTTAGGAGGGCTATTATGGCTGAGATGATTGCAGAGGTTAACGGAGTCGTTAACGGATTGGTGTGGGGAGTTCCTGCACTGGTATTACTAGTTGGTACGGGAGTATTGATGACAATTCTAACGAAAGGATTTCAGTTTACTCACTTTGGCCATGCTATGAAGGAAACAGTAGGAAGTCTTTTCAAAAAGAAAGACATTCTAAAAAACAAAGACAAAGATTCTATTTCACAGTTCCAAGCAATGTGCACTGCCTTATCGGCAACCATTGGAACAGGAAATATTGCAGGCATAGCATTTGCGATTACTATGGGTGGACCTGGGGCCATTTTCTGGATGTGGGTAGCAGCAATCTTTGGAATGATGACAAATTATACAGAAAACGTATTAGGAATTTACTACAGACGTAAGAATGCAAAGAACGAATGGTGCGGCGGACCGATGTACTATTTACAAGACGGTCTAGGAAGCAAAAAAGGATGTAAGAAATTAGGAAAAACACTTGCAGTATTATTCTCTATTTTTGCATTGATGGCATCGTTTGGTATTGGAAATTTAGGTCAGGTAGCTTCAATTAGAGAAAGTGTATTAAGTATATACACCTTCACAAATAATGCAACAACAGATGCCTTGATTCTAGGTGTGGTAGTTGCTATTGCTGTAGCACTAGTAATCTTAGGTGGATTAAAGCGTATTGCAGGAGCAAATGAGAAGATTGTACCATTTATGGCAGGTTTCTATATGTTAGGAGCTATTATCATTGTAGTGATGAATGCAGATATGGTAATCCCAGCATTTCAATCTATTTTTTCCAATGCATTTAGTTTCCAAGCAGCAGCAGGTGGTGTTGGTGGTGCTATGATTATGCAAGCAGTTACCTGGGGCTTTAAGAGAGGTGTATTCTCCAATGAAGCGGGACTTGGTTCTTCTGTTATGGTTCACTCAGCATCTAATGTAAAGGAACCAGTAGTGCAAGGTTTATGGGGAATCTTTGAAGTATTCTTTGATACGATCCTAGTATGTACCTTAACTGCATTGGTGATTTTAACCACAGGAATTGTAGATTTAAATACAGGAGCTTCCATTAGCGGAGCTTCACAACTTGGACTTGCAACAGAGGCATTTGCTGCAAGCTTTGGAACCATTGGTGGTATCTTTATTGCTATCGCAGTTACATTATTTGCCTTCTCAACGGTACTTGGTTGGAGTTATTATGGTACTAAGGCTTGGGAGTACTTATTTGGAACTAAAACAGTAGGCATCTATAAAGTAGTATTTGTTGGAATTGTAGTGGCAGGATGTACCATGGATGCTTCTTTAGCAATTGATTTATCAGATACCTTTAATGGTTTGATGGCTATTCCCAACTTAATTGGTGTTATTTCATTATCTGGAGTAGTACTCAAAATTACAAAAAACTATAGTGAGAGAACCTTTAAGAAAAAGAAAGATGCAAAGCCAATGTTATCTGCTATTGTAGAAATACAAGATATGCAGGAAAAAGCTTTAGAAGATGAAAAAGAAATTGCATAGAATTATGAAACGGCTGCCAATTGGCAGCCGTTTTTTTGAAAAATCTATTCATAGTTAGAATATGATGATATAATGATAAAAACTATGAATTGGAGAGTCCTATGAAGCGGAATTTCTTTCACAATCAAAGAATTTTTATTCAGTTAGCATTATTTACGATTATTGTAAGTGTAATACCTATTATTATTGTAATTTCATTGTTTTCTTTTTCTTTGCAGCAGGCAATCGAAAGAGAATTGTATGAATCCTATAAGCAAGTAATGATACAATATAGCGCTACTCTTCAAAATGAAGTGGATCAGAAGATAGAAGAACTGGACCAGTTTGCAAATAACACCATTCTTATTGATGAATTATTACATGCAGACGCTACAGATAATGCCTATATTACAGGTAGTAGTATTGGTTTAGAAGTTCATAAATTTCTATCTACTTATACAAAAGATGAAATAGTTAATATTACAGTTTATACGGATATAGAAGATGTGGATACCTATGCATCAAAAGTTTCTACTCTCGAAGTAGGAAGAAAAGAGCTATGGTATGAAAATTATTTACAGAAGCAAGAGGAAGTGTTTGTTTACGAAAGTCGTAGTCTAGACTATCCTATTTTATCCATCGTTAAGGAAATAAAATATGTAGATACTGAAAATTTTCAGCTACAATATTTAGGCCTAGTAAAATTGGACTTGAACTTAGATTATTTTTTTCAAGTTCAAGATAATAATGTATACAGTATTAACGTCCACAACGAAGGGGAGCTAGTATATCGTTCAGGAGACGAGGAATTTATAAATATAACAAGTATTGAGGAATTTGAAGAACATAATGAAATGCTCCTTTATAAAATTAATTTAGAAGGAACAAATCTAGATATTATGTTTGGTTTTGATCAGGCACAAGAGCATGCAAGAATTCGAGAATTGATCTTTACTTTATTCCCAATTATTTCTATTGTAATTGTATTTATTATTGTTTGCTCCTATATCTACACAAGAAGTATTACTCGAAGAATTGAAGCCCTTATTGTAAAGGTGAAGTCAATAGAAGAAGGGGATTTTACAGAAAAGGATAGTGTGGGTGGAAATGATGAGATCACGGAGTTGGATCATCAATTTAACAGAATGAACCGTCAACTATATACCCTAATTCAACATAATTATATTCAGCAATTAGAGAAAAAAGAAGCACAACTCAAACAGCTACAATATCAAGTGAATCCGCATTTTTTGGATAATACCTTAGAAACAATCAGCTCTTTAGCAGCAGTGCAGGGGGCATTTTTGATTTGTGATATTTGTCAAAAACTAGGCGAAATCTTTCGATATAGCTTAGGGAAAAATTTTGGTGATTATGTAAGTATTAAAAAAGAGCTTGAATATACTAAAAACTATATTTTTATCCAGGAAACAAGATTTCAAGGAAGGTTTTCAGTCCACTTAGAGATAGAAAAAGAAGTGGAAGATATGTTAATTCTTAGGTTTGTACTACAGCCCATCGTAGAAAATGCTATTTTACATGGACTTTCTAGAGTGAAAGAAGGGGGAAAACTTTGGATCCAAATACAAAGAGTAGTGGGGCAATCTTCCCTAAAGATTTCCGTAAGGGATAATGGAATAGGAATGACAGCGGAAAGATTAGCAGAAATAAGGGCTTATCTTGAAGATGAAATACAAAGCATTAAGAGCAGAAAGAAAAGTAACATAGGAATCAAAAATGTACAGCAAAGGATCAAACTCTCTCACGGAATAGAGTATGGAATGACCGTGACCAGTGACGAGGGAATAGGGACAGAATTTTTAATTTTAATACCAATTATGACGTAGGAGGGTTTACGATGAACCGCTCAATTTTGATTGTTGATGATGAAGGAATTATTAGACAAGGGATGAAATCGAGGTTAGCATATTTAGGCTATGATTTTCATTCTATATTAGAGGCAGATGATGGTGTGACAGCATTAGAAATGATGAAAAGGGAAGATATTCAATTGGTGATTACGGATATATGTATGATGGAATTGGATGGGATCTCCTTTATTGAACAAGCACAAAAGATAAAGCTAAATACAAAATTTATTATATTAAGTGGCTATGCAGAGTTTGATTATGCAGAAAGTGCAATTAATTTAGGAGTATCGTCCTATTTGTTAAAGCCAATTTGTAACGACAAGCTAAAAATTGCTTTGGATAAAGCAATAAAAGAATTAGCAGAAGACGAAACAAAGAGAAGAGAGATAGAGCAAGGGAAGAAAATAAAGCAAGAAAATGAGGATTTTGAAAAAGAAAGAAGCTTTAATATCATATTAAATCACGAAGGAGAACGAACAAGAGAGTGTCTGCAGTGTATTGAGACGGTTGAGGAACATTTTAGCCTTAAGGGAAGAAAGTTTGTATTGGCTCTGGTGCATATAGAAGTTCAAAGTTATGGAAGCAAGTTTGAGTATAAGGATTATCATATGATAAAATTTATTATACGAAATGTATTTGAACAGTTTCAGCAAGATTTTGAAATACAAATCATACAAAACCTTTCAGATTCTAATCAAATTTTTGTTTTATTTTCTTGTAGAAATGAAGAGTTACTTCAAATTGAAAGTGAACGTATTTTGACCGTGGTTCAAAATCTGTTATGGAGTAGAATGCATATTAGCGTAAGTGTTGGTGTTAGCAAAATAGAAGATAAATTAAGTAAAAAGATATTAAACCAATCTAAGGATGCATTAAAGCAAAAAGTAATTTACGGAGTGGGAAATATTTATTGTTTTAGAGATTTAGATATGTTCTGTGAGTGTGAATTGCCGACAGGGCAGTTACATATGTTGGAGCAATATGTAGAAAGGCGAGATTTTACCAATATTAAATTTATGATAGGTCTGCTGTTTGCAGATGAAAAATTGCAAGAATATAGTAGTCGCTATTTAAGAATGGTATGGATTAGAGTCTCTAGTATTTTGCTGAAATATTCCAATATTAAAATGGAAAAAACTCAAAAGAGAATGCAGTACTTAATTTTAAGCGAGGATGTTTTAGAGGCATTTAAAACAACTCATGACTTAAGA
>CAYJHO010000098.1:0-8517 GCA_964369945.1 uncultured Lachnospiraceae bacterium | reverse complement strand
AAACTTTCTTCTAGAAATTCTTCTGCTTCCTCTGGATTTTCAAAAACTTTCTTATAGGTCAACTTTTCATGTTGATCATAGAAAATTTTTATTACTTTCTGGTCAAAATTATTTTCCACTGACTTATTCTCCCATCTTCCTTATTTGCTGTAACTCTTGATAAAGTCTACACACTGGTAGGCCTACTACATTTTGATAATCTCCTTGTATGCCTTCGATAAATGCCGCAAATTCATTTTGTATTCCATAAGCACCTGCTTTATCCATACAAGTATCCAAGTTTACATAGGCTAAAATCTCTTGTTCTGTCATCTTAGCAACTTTCACCTTGGTTTCTTCATGAAAACTTCTTCTAATCACTTCACCATTGTTGCAAAATACAATACTTACCCCCGTATAAACTAAGTGCCAAGTCCCTTGTAACCGTTGTAACATCTCACAAGCCGCTTCTTTTGTGCTTGGTTTTCCAAGAATCTTACCCTCGCTAACCACCACAGTATCCGCTCCAATTACCATGACATGCTCTGTATCTGTTAAGCTATCTAATACCGCCTGTGCCTTTTTAATCGCTAATTCTTCAACCAAATCACTGGCTATTCTTGTCTCACTAGATTCATCACAATCACTTGTTATAATCGAAAACTCCAATCCGATTTGTTCTAATAATTCTTTTCTTCTTGGAGAAGCTGAAGCTAATACTACTGTATAATCCCCTTGCACACTATTCTTCCACTGCTCTTTTGGGTTGAAACAATCTTTCATTCTGATTTCCTTTTCTAACAGCTTCGCTATTCAAAAGTGCTTCTTCGCAGAAAAACTCTTGACTAGAAAAACTTTCTTTTCCTCTTCTGTCTACTTTTTCGTAGGTACCATCGCTCTTTAATTCGTAAGCTTTTAAAGTATCTTTTAATTGCATCTGCAAGATATGGATTACTTTTTCTTTGCTTGTTTCTTCCTCTATAGGAAATAGTATTTCCACTCTTTTCTCTAAATTTCTAGGCATCCAATCAGCACTTGAACCATAGATTTCTGCTTCTCCATTATTCCTAAAATAATAGATTCGGCTATGTTCTAGGAAATTCCCCACGATAGACCTAACTGTAATATTTTCAGAAACTCCAGGAATCCCCACCTTTAAACTACAAATACCTCTTACAATTAAATCTATTTTTACTCCTGCTTCTGAAGCTTTGTATAACTCAAGAATCACATCTGGATCACACAAAGAATTTACCTTAGCCACAATCCCTGCTTCTTTTCCTTCTCTTGCAAAATTAGCTTCTCTTCGGATTAAATAAAGAAACCTATCCTTCATCCATAATGGAGCGATTGATAGTTTATTCCATACTCTTGGTTCTGAATAACCAGAAAGCATGTTAAAGATTGCTGTTGCGTCCTCTCCCATACGTTCATTTGCGGTCATGAGTCCAATATCTGTGTACAATTTGGCGGTGGAGTCATTATAATTCCCTGTTCCTAAATGTACATATCTACAAATACCATCCTCTTCTCTTCGCACTACTAAAGTTATTTTACTATGAGTTTTCAAGCCAACTAATCCATAAATAACATGACAACCTGCTTGTTCTAACTTCTTTGCCCAAACGATATTGTTTTCTTCATCGAATCTCGCTTTTAACTCCACTAAAACCGTAACTTGTTTTCCATTTTCAGCTGCTTTTGCCAAGGCAGCAACAATGGGTGAATTTCCACTCACTCGATATAGAGTTTGCTTAATTGCTAAAACATTTACATCTTTAGAGGCCTGCTTAATAAAGTCAACAATAGGATCAAAACTTTCATAAGGATGATGTAATAAGATATCCTTTTCTTTTAACAAAGAAAAGAAATCATCTCTTTCATATATATCTACATTCATTTGTGGCACAAATTTAGCAGCCTTAAGATGTGCAAAGCCTTCTACTCCATATAATTTCATCAAAAAAGTCAAATCTAAGGGACCATCAATAAAAAAGATTTCATTTTCCTTTAAGTCAAATTCCTTTTTTAGTTTTTTAAGCAGCTTGGGATCCACATCATGTTCGATTTCTAATCGTATCGCTTCTTTCCAAGGCCTCTTTTTCAACTTTTGTTCTATTTCCTTTAGTAGATCCTCTGCATCTTCTTCAATTAATAAGTCTGCATTCCTCATAACTCGATATGGATGTACACAAAGTACGTTATAATTCGAAAATAACTTATCCATATTTCTCTCTATTACTTCCTCTAACAAAACAAAGCTCTTGATTGTCCCCTCTCTAACAGGAAGTTCTACTAACCTAGATAATACACTTGGCACATTTACGGTAGCAAATACAACCTCATCTTCCTTTGCCTTCTTCTCAAGAAATGCCCCTAAATTCAAGGACTTATTTGCAACAAGAGGAAATGGTCTTGAAACATCAACCGCCATTGGAGTTAATACAGGATAAATATGTTCCATAAAATACTGATCGATATATTCACACTCTTTCACTTCTAGTTCTTCATGTCTTTTCACGATTCGTAAAGCATTTTGCTCTAAAGTCGGAAGTATAGAACGATTATAAGTTGTATATTGAGTATGCACAAATTCCTGTGTAGCTTTAGTAATGGCATCTAACTGTTGTGCTGCTGTCATACCAGAAATATCCATTTTCTCGTATTTAGCACTAATTTGCTCTCTCAAGCTAGCAACTCTAACCATGAAAAACTCATCTAAGTTGGAAGCCGTTATACTTAAAAACTTCAAACGTTCAAACAAGGGAAGATTTCGATCCCTTGCTTCTCCTAGAATTCTTTCGTTAAATTGCAACCAACTTAATTCTCTATTTTTAAAAAAATTAAAATTAATATCTACTTGTTTTTCTGCCATAAGCCCCCCACTAATATATTTTTCGTTGTTTGACTTGTACCTTTATACTGTATACTTCTTCAAAGAACTTTGCACGATTCACCATAAGAGCTCTCTCTAATACGATATCCACATCACTTCTTACTGAAATCACCAAATGATCTTCTTTTAACTGACATTTAATTTCTTTAAACTTTTGTTTATGGCTGCGATCCAAACTATTAGCCACTCTCAAAATTGCTGTTAGTTTCGCAATGATGAAGTAATTTTCCTTCGTAAGCGAACTTGATTTTAGTTGATCAAAATAAACAAATTCATCATGATTAAAACGAACCACATTTGCTAGCACTTCTCTTTCTTGATGGTTTAACCCAATAATTTCTGTGGACATAATAATATTGTAGCCACATTCCCCCATATTCATAATGCTAATATATTTCCCACAATCATGAAGTATGGATGCTAAATGAAGTAATAATCTTTCGCGTTTTCCTAATCCGTGAATTTTCTTCATACTATCAAAAATGGATAAGGATATCTTCTCTAATGTTTCAGAACGTTTCTTAGACCCCATATACCTTTTACTAATATTTTGGGCACAACCCACAATATCCTTTTCAAAGTCATGCGTTAAATGAAATAATTTATTATCTTCCCCATATTCATAAGCAATCCCATCACAAAGTGTTGCCATAACTCCCCAAACCAAACTAGAATGAAGTGTTTTGACAATAGACTGTAGCAACTGTAAACTGAGTACTATTTTTTTACTTATTTCTTCTGTCTCACCTAAAAAGTTAGCGCAATCCATAATTGACTTTCCATTTACTTGTTGAAAAAATACCTGTAATTCCTCTACACTCCAAAACCCCTGTCCAAAGTTATGCTTGCTATACCTAGACATATAGGGAGCCAGAAAATCATCAATCACAATAATATTGAGTACTTCTTTATCTTTTAAATGCAATTTCCGAAATACCGACAACTGGGCATTGGCTAATTCCTCGATATAGGCATATTGATTCCCTTCATTAGCATCTATTAGCCTCAACATATCTTGAAGGCGCAATAAGCCCAACTGCAAACGTTGAGTTGCCACAATACTCTCTTTATCAAATAAGGAAATTTGAAGACTCCCTCCGCTGATATCTACAATTGCAGTAGATTGCTTTATAATCGTATGAAATATCTCACCTTTTGCTGCTACTGCCTTGTAATCTAAATACCTTTGTTCCGAGTTGCTAAGTTGATCAATCAGGATCCCTGTTCTTTGATGAATCAAATCGCAAACAATCAATTCATTATCCATTTCTCTAAAAGCACTAGTTCCATAGGCTTTGTATTCTGTCACTTGATAAGATTCCATAATCTGAACGAAGGATTGAAGTACATCACAAAGTTCACTTACATGCTCGTTACTTAATTTTCCAGACAAATAGGTATCCGTACCTAGGCTAATTCCATATCTTACATGATCTAACTCTTTCATTTTCCCAGAAACAAACTGAAAAATTTTCATGGATACCTCAAAGGATCCTACATCTATCGCTGCAAAAATTTTCATCCTACCCTCCAAAACATTATATATAGGCTCGTTATCTTAAAAGTTGCCAAGGATTTTAAACTTATCTACCTCTGCCTCAATCCCTTTCAAGGCATTTTGTACCGAGCAGTCTAATAAACTTCCTTCAATATCTATCATAAATCTATATTCCCATGTTTTCTCACCCGTAGGTCTGGATTCTATTTTAGTCATATTAATCTTGTTAAAGATAAAGTGTGACAAAACATGATACAAAGAACCACTCTTATGAATAAGCTGAAAACTGATGCTGAGTTTCTTTGCTTCTTTTTGGTATATTTTTTTATTTGAAATTACAATAAATCTGGTTCGATTTTCTTGTAAAGTCTGTATTCCTTCTTCTAAAATCTCCAAACCATAGATGGAAGCTGCATTTGCACTTGCGATAGCTCCTGCAGTTAAATCTTGATCTTCTGCTACTTTCATCGCAGCAAAAGCATTATTTTTTAGTCCTACTTGTTTCCAGTTTTTCTCACTCAAATATCGAGAACTTTGCATCAAAGACTGTTGATGCGAATATACGGTATTAATATGTTCTATTTTGCTACCTTTTACTCCTAATAAGCAATGATTAATTGGCAGAATTACTTCTCCTACAATACTAACATTATGTTCCATCAATAAATCATAAATTTCACTAACAATTCCTGCAGTAGAATTTTCTATTGGAAGTACTGCATAATCACAAGTACCAGCTTCAACTACTTGTACTGCTTCACTAAAACTTTCCACCGCTAAAGCATCTACTTCTTTTCCAAAAAAGCGAACTAGGGCTTCATCTGAATAAGAACCTAGCGCACCTTGAAAAGCGATTCGTACATCATCCACTGGAAGTTCATCTACTGCAACTAAATCAAATTTAGTTAACTTGCCATGCTCTTCTAGCAGTTGATATTGCCTCTTCCTACTGACAGCCATAATTTGCTCAAATAACTCCTCTACAGCCATTTTATTGAAATCGTTTTGAGCTAATCCTCTTACCTTTTCAATCTTTTGAACCTCTCTGGCTTTATCAAATACCGCTTTACCTGTTTCAATTTTATAAGCTGCTACTTCTTCGCAAAGTGCAATTCTCTTTTCATATAAATCAACGATTGCTTGATCTATTGTATCAATTTCATCTCTTAATTGTATTAAATCAATTGCCATTTATCCCTCCATGGATGATAAAAGAGAGCCTTAGCTTCTTTTTTCTCCTTTTACTTCCTCTACCGCATGTTCTAGTACATCAAAATAGTTCTCAAAAGTCTTGCGGCAACATTTTGGATCTTCAATTTCAATCCCATCTGCCCTTAAGCCTGTGATAGCAAATCCCATAGCTAATCTGTGATCATCATAAGTCTTAATAATAGTTGCTTTTGGAATACCTGCATGAATCTCTAATCCATCTTCTAACTCTATCGCTTGAACCCCCATGTTAGTTAGATTTTCCACCATAGCTGCAATTCGATTGCTTTCATGGAAACGAATATGAGAAACACCTCGGATCCGTGTCACGCCTTCTGCAAAAGGAGCTAGGGCAGCTAAGGTTATCGCTTGATCTGAAAAGCTGTGCATATCAACATCTACTGCCTTTAATTTCCCATCCTTAGGGCCTGTCACTTGAATTCCTATTTTAGTATCTATTACTTTACATCCCATCTCTTCTAGAACTTTTGTAAAGGCTACATCCCCTTGTAAACTATCAAAATGAGTATTCTTAACAGTAACACTAATTCCTAAAACTGCTGCCATTGCAAAGAAATAGCAAGCAGCCGATAAATCAGGCTCCACCAAATAGTGCTTTGCCTGATAAGTTTGTCCTGTTTTAATCAAGAACTCTCTTTCATTTATCTTTATTGTTTCCACACCAAATTGTTTCATCATAGCAATCGTCATCTCAACATAGGCCATCCCATGGCTTCCTTCGATTTTAATGGTTAAATCTTCTTTTGAAAGACAAGCTGAAATCAAAAGAGCACTCAAAAACTGTGAACTTTTATCAATATCTACTGTAATACAGTGATTGCTTATTCCTTTAGATTCAATCCACATAGGAAAATGCATAACTTCCTCGGTACATGTGATACTAGCACCTACTTGTTCTAATGAATGTAGCAAAGGTTCCATTGGGCGCTTACGCATTTGTTCTGATGCATCCATAAAATACTTCCCTGTGTTGCACCCCAGAAAACCTGCCAAGAACCTTGCAGCTGTTCCAGCACTTCCCACATAAATGGATGCTTCTGCCTTTGGAATTCTACCACCAAGCCCTTCTACTGCCATACTATATTCTTCTTCATTAAATTCGGTTACAAACCCTAAGTCTTTGACACATTGTAGAAAGTGTCTAGAATCATCGCTAAAAAGTGCTCCTTCTAATATACTTTTCCCCTCTGCTATCGTGGTTAGCAATAAAGCCCTATTTGTAATACTTTTGGAACCTGGAACTTCTACTATAATATTGCTACTTTCTACTTTTCCTACTGTATGTATTAATCTTTTTTCCATTTTCCACCTCACTCATATTCAGTATACTACTTCACTCTTTATCAAACAATTCTATTTTACTCTATTTAAATAATTTTTACAAACAATTTTCTAGGTTTTTACATTAAAAAAAGTACCAGTTTAATAACTATAGTCATTAAACCAGTACTTACTCTTAAATTTTCTTATAAACCAGCTTGAGCTGCAACTTCTGCTGCAAAATCTGTTACAACTTTCTCAATACCTTCGCCTGTTTCAAAACGAACGAATCTCTTAATTGTAAAGTTAGCATTGTTAGCTTTAGCAACTTCTTGAATGTAAGCTGCTACAGTTTGCTTTCCATCTTCTGCTTTAACATAAGTTTGTTCTACTAAACAAACTTCTTTTAATTGCTTGTTAAGACGTCCGCTAACAGCACCCATGATAACTTTTTCTGGCTTTCCTGCCATTTTAGGATCGTTTTCGATTTGCGCTTTGATGATTTCTGTTTCACTAGCTTTGTACTCTTCTGATACTTCATCAGATGTTACATAGATTGGAGCTAAAGCAGCAACTTGCATTGCTACATTTGTCATAGCTTCTTTGATTTCATCGTTTACTACATCTGTATCTGCTTCAACAATAACACCAATTCTTCCGCCAGCATGTGTGTAAGATACTACACAACCATGTTCAGCAACAACTTTCTCAAATCTTCTGATGTTTAGGTTTTCACCGATAACAGCAACTTTAGAAACTAAAACTTCTTTTACTGTTGTACTAGCATCTTCAATCCAAGCTTCTGTCATAAATGCATCAATATCAGCTGCATCTGATTGAACTGCTTGATTAGCAACTGCTTTAACGAAGTTTTGGAAAATTTCGTTCTTAGAAACAAAGTCTGTTTCAGAGTTAACTTCAACAACTGCTGCTGTAGTATCATTTGCAACAACTACGCTACAAAGACCTTCTGCTGCAACACGTCCAGCTTTCTTTTCAGCTTTTGCTTGTCCATTTTTTCTTAATAATTCAACAGCCGCTTGCATATCACCGTTAGTTTCGTTCAATGCTTTCTTACAATCCATCATACCAGCGCCTGTAGTTTCACGTAATTCTTTTACCATTCCTGCTGTAATAGCCATTTTAATTTCCTCCGAAAAAATATATATTATTCTTCTACTGCTACTTCTTCCATATCAACTGCTTCAACTGCCAAATCTTCTTCTGTATACACAGCTTCACCTTGATTAGCTTCGATAACAGCATCTGCCATTTTAGAAACGATTAATTTAACTGCTCTAATAGCATCATCGTTACCTGGAATGATGTGATCTAATTCTTCTGGATCACAGTTTGTATCGCCAATACCAATTAATTTAATTCCTAAAGAATGTGCTTCTTGAACACAGATTCTTTCTTTCTTAGGATCTACTACAAAGATAGCATCTGGAACTCTAGTCATATCTTTGATTCCACCTAAGTTTTTCTCTAATTTATCCCATTCTTTTCTTAACTCAATAACTTCTTTTTTAGGTAATACATCAAATGTACCATCTACAGACATAGTTTCGATTGCTTTCAATCTAGCTACACGACCTTGGATAGTTTTGAAGTTTGTAAGCATACCACCTAACCATCTTTCGTTTACGAAATA